>CAKTGW010000122.1 GCA_934561725.1 uncultured Oscillospiraceae bacterium | reverse complement strand
CCCTATACGCCTGCGGGCCTGTCTATCGTTGCCGGTCACGAAACGCGGCAGGCTGTGATCGATGTTGTCAACTATTTCTACAGCGATGTGATCGATGATTACCTGAGCACATATCTGCCCGAGCAGGTCAAGGTGGATCAGGTCAACAGCGTTGAGAATTATCCCACAGATATTCCCTATGCCGACATGTCTCACAATACGCCGGATGTCAAAGAGGCTCTCCTGGCAAAATGGGAGCATTGAGTCCGGAAGATAAGCTCTGCGTCCTTTACTGCAGTAAGGCATACAGCGGTCAGCCCATTCTGCAGGACGTGAGCTTTACAGTCAGGGATGGAGAGTTTCTCTCCATCCTTGGTCCCTCCGGCTGCGGAAAGACCACGCTGCTGCGCATCTTGACCGGCCTTGTCCATCCTGACAGCGGCACGATTTTCAAAGACGGGCAGGAGATCACCCATCTGCCGCCGGATAAACGGAAAATCGGCATTGTATTTCAGAATTATGCTCTGTTTGAGAATATGACAGTGCTGAAAAATGTGGCTTACGCGCTGCGTTTTCACCGGGCTTTTCGCGGAATGGAAAACGCCATGGCCAGAGATATTCTGGAACGGGTGGGTATGGGGGATGCGCTGGAGAAGTATCCTGCACAGCTCTCCGGCGGACAGCAGCAGCGGACGGCCATTGCACGGACACTGGTCATGAAGCCGGACGTTATCCTCTTTGACGAGCCGATGGCCGCGCTGGATGCGGAGAACCGTCTGGCGCTGCGGGATGAGATCAAAAAGCTGCAGCGGGGGTTTGCCTCTACGATCCTCTATGTCACACATGACCAGGAGGAGGCCTTCGCCCTCTCTGACCGCATTATGGTTCTGGAACAGGGACGTATCCATCAGCTGGACACTCCGGAGAATCTTCTGCGCTGTCCGGCGGACAGCTATGTGGAGCAATTTGTAGGACAAAAACTGCTGCGCCGGCTGCGGGATCTTCAGCGCTATGCTGACATGGCGGAAGGACAGTGACAGAAATGGAGAAAAGGTCTGCTTTTGTCAAAAATTCTGTTTTCCTGCTGCTGCTCTTTTTTGCCTGTTTTGTAGTTTGGCCGGGGGGACAGATGTTTTCATCTATCACGCGGCAGAACGCCGTTCAGGTGTTTTCTTCAGCCGTTTTCCGAAAGGCGCTGTGTGCCTCTCTTTCCTCCGCCTGTCTGACGACGATTTTTTCCATGCTGCTGGCATTTTTTATGGCGCTGCTGGTGTGCAGGACCCATGCGGGAGGAGCTGTCTGGCAGGCCGTGTTTATCCTGCCTATGCTGATCCCCTCGGTCTCGCTGGGAACAGGACTGGTATTGCTGCTGGGAAAAAATGGCTTTTTGACCCGGATGCTGCACCTGTCCGGCAGTATCTACGGCCTGCGCGGCATTGTTCTGGGACAGGTCCTGTATACCGCACCGGTAGCCTTTTTGCTTCTCTGCAACATCCTGCGTTATGAGGACTATACGCCTCATGAGGCAGCTATGGTTCTGGGCGTGCCTGCGCACCGCCGCTTTGGCAGTATCACGCTGGGGCATCTCTGGCGTGAGAGCATTGCTGCGGCCTTCCTGGTGTTTTCCATGTCCGTTACAGATTACGGTATCCCACTGGCTGTAGGCGGCAAGGTAAAGACTCTGGCCACAGTATTGTACGCCAATGTTGCCGGACAGCTGCAATTTGGAAAGGGGTGCGTCATTGGCGCCTGCCTGCTGATCCCTGCCTTGCTGGCTTTTGTCTTTGATTCCGGACGCAGACAGGGCGGTTCCGGAGCAACACGCAGAGACTTTTTTGTTCCCCGCCGTCCTGTGGTCGATGCGGTCTCGTTCTGTATGTGCTTTTTGATCGGTCTGATGTTTGTCCTGCCGATTCTGGCCTTTCTCTTCACCATGCTGCTGGACGACTACCCACTGCACATGGTATTGACCCTGCGGCACATCCGGGACGGTCTGGATGCCCGGGGACTGCTGGGATTAAAAAACTCTCTGCTGCTTTCTGTGGGGACTGCCATGGGCGGGACTGCGGCTGCGTCCTTTGCGGCCTATGCCGCAGCAAGACAGCAAGGGGCCTCCGTAAGGCTGATCCATCTGCTCTCTACCTTGACGCTGTCCATCCCCGGACTGGTGTTGGGGCTTGCCTATGTGCTTGCCTTCAAGCGGATCGTGCTGTATGAGACCATGGGGATCCTCATTATCTCCAGCATAGTTCACTTCTTCACAACGCCGTACCTTATGCTCTATCAGGCCTTCGGTAAGCTGAATGCTGATCTGGAGGGAACCGGATCGGTTCTCGGGATCCCACATTTCCGCATGTTCACCGATGTATTCTTGCCCCAGTGTGCTGAAACACTGCTGGATATGTTTTCATATCTTTTTTTAAATGCTATGGTCACGATCTCGGCAGTATCGTTTCTGGCGTCTGCGCAAACCCGTCCGCTTTCCATGCTGATCACGCAGTACAGCGATCAGATCAATCCGGAAGCAGCGGCAGTATTGTCCTTTTTTATTCTTGCGACCAACCTTCTGGTGCGCGGGATGCTGTTTCTGCTCAAGCGCTGCCTCAGGCACAGAGCCGGCGATGTTTTATAAGGATGCCAAGGCTGCCCGGACACGGGCGAAAATGTCATCGACCACCGCCGCACGATTCTTTGCAGACTATGCAGAGGATATTTCTGCATGCATAAATGTTGCTTTTTCAGAGCATCTGCCTTGTGCGGATGCTCTTTTTATATACAGAAAACCACTTTTCTGCAAGCATTTGAAAAATATCTGATAAAGAGCTGTTTTTCTATACTTTTCTGCCTTTATATGGTAAAATTCAACATAAAATTACATTGAGTGCTCTCAACATACAAAAGCGGGAAAAATCATTGGAGCATATATCACATCAACAGGAGAAAAATATGAACACAAAAATTGTTCCTATAACGCAGAAGCCACAGGTATACCTCAAGAAAATTGTGTTTAATGACGGAACGCAGTTAAGCCTTAACCACAGCAGCATTGTTGTATTTACCGGGGCAAATAATAGCGGCAAAAGCCAAGTCCTGAATGATATAGAGAACGATTTAAATAAGCAGTATCCATTTCCAACGGTCGTCGCGCAGTCATTGGAATATGAATATTGCGGCGATATTTGTGATCCTATCTTTTTCAACACCCATTTTTTCAAGAACGAAAACGGTAATTATCAGATATATGAAGCTTCTGATTATATTTACAGCAAGGATTCTATCCAAAGCTGGTGGGACAATCGTGAACTATACTCTAATCTCCATAAGCTTTATCCATAGGCTTTGTACAGAATTACGTTTAACAACATCCAACGCGCTTGATCGCAGCGTGCGGCCAGAGAGTCACCCTGTGTACAAATTGAACCAGAGTGAATCGTTGGCTCAAAAGCTGTCAGACCTTTTCCATCAAGCATTTGGAGTTGACCTTATAGTAAACCGCAATGATATACGGTATATTCCTTTACATGTTGGTCATGCGCCTGATAAATCCGCTTTTACCATTGACCGGCAAGATGAATATTACAGCCAAGTTGCACAGCTGCCCAAATTACAGGAACAAGGCGATGGTATGCGCAGCTTTGCAAGTATTCTGCTTGATACATTTACCTCTGAATATCCGGTTACATTGATCGATGAACCCGAAGCGTTTTTACATCCCCCACAGGCAAGAATGCTTGGCAAAATGCTCGCAACAAATAATCCGAATGACAGACAATTATTCATTTCAACACATAGTGAGAATTTCCTTCAGGGGCTGCTTGATGCAGATAACGAAAATGTCACTGTAATCAGAATCAATAGAGCTGGCAATCTCAATAAAATGAGCATTCTTAATAATGATGAGATCAAACTGCTGTGGGGTAACCCAATTCTGCGTTACTCCAATATCTTGAGCGGTCTCTTCCACCAAAAAGTTGTAGTATGTGAAAGCGATTATGATTGTCTGTTCTATCAGGCAGTAATGATTGCAAACTATGAGCTCAAGGAGGATATTGCACCTGATATACTGTTCACACACTGCGGCGGTAAGTCACGGATGAAGGATATTACAAAAGCTCTTAAGGCAGTTAATGTTCCGGTTGTTGCAATTTGCGATTTCGATTTGCTGAATTCTTCCCAAAACTTAAAACCCCTTGCAGGCTCTCTCGGATTAGAATGGCAAACTTTGATGTCTGCAGGAATGAAAACTATATACGACAGTATGAATCAGAAAAGCGGTTCTGGGGCCAACGCATGGGAACAGATCAAGAAGATTGGAAAAGCAGGATTTACAGGTAATGAGCCCGCCGCCTATGAGCAAGTAGAAGCACTTTGTCACTCAGTCGGGCTCTTCATTGTTCCGGTTGGTGAGATGGAGGGCTTTGTTAAGACGATCAACAAAGAAAAGAAAGAATGGGTTTATGAAGTCTTAGAGCACTATAACTTAGCTTCCGATCCTAAACTGGAAGATGCACGAAAATTTGTACAGGCCGTAATCGACTATATGCCGGTGAGTACTCCGTCTCACCCGGTTACTTTGGTGGATTTTAGGAGTATTTGAATTTTAGCTCAATGTCCCGAAAATCGTCTGTACACGGGAAGTCAATTCCATTTCCCGCTATTAAATTTTTCGCTTCCGCAATCTCCGTTTTTATCTCCATAATCAACGCCTTCTGCGTCATAAAAAAATCCCTCTGAAATCAACGGTTAATGTCCAAAGGTGCATAATGTGACCTATGGGGATAATCAGTCGGTACGGGGTTACAGTAAGGAAAG
>CAKTGW010000121.1 GCA_934561725.1 uncultured Oscillospiraceae bacterium | reverse complement strand
GGTTGAGCAGAATGCACAGGTGGCCCTCTCTATTGCCGACCGTGCCTACGTGCTGGAGACCGGCAAGATCACCCTCAGCGGTACCGGCGCTGAGCTGATGGCCAGCGATCAGGTGCGCAAAGCCTATCTGGGCGGCTGAAAGATATACAGAAACGGTCAGATCCTTCCGGATCTGGCCGTTTTTTTTGTATAGTTTGTTATTTTCCGCGGCATTAAAATGGTGTAAAATCGACAGCTGCTTTCACAGCGCAAAGACTTGGCTTTTTTTTGTGCGGTTATGCTATATTGTAGTTGAAAAAACGATTAGTTGTTGTTTGTGTTCACAAGATGCATTCAGAAGTATAGTTGGTCAACGATCGGTATAAGAAAGGAGAAAATGTCATGAGAAAGCACAAAGCTCTTGGATTGGCGCTGGTTGTACTTGTATTGGCATTGATTCTGGGTTCGCTTTCTTCAATGGCCTCGGCCAATTTGGCGACCACAGCCGATGGTGAAGTCGTCGCAGTGGATGTGCGAAGTGCGGGAGAGGCATATGGCGTCAACGCATACGGTATGACCTATGGCTCGGCTATGGATGCAGAGCTGGATGAGGAACCGGATCTGATCTTGGCGCGGGGGATTGACGGCACGGTCGGATATATCAAGGCCAGCGACTGCAATCCGCCGGATTTCAAATCTCCGGAAGAGGCTCTGGAATGGCAGAGCAATGTAGGCTATCCGGAAACCATCCCCCTCTATGCCGAGGATGGAGTTACGGTGATCGGCGCATTTAAAATCGGATGAACTCCGGCAGGGACGTTGAAAAGCGTCCCTGCTTTTTGTATACGCTGAGAAACTGAGCACATGGTCAGTGCCTGTTTGCCGCTGCCCCGGGCCTTCTGGAACAGAAAATCCAGATTAAATGCCACCCGGGGGAGATAGCCTATATCCTCCAGAAGCGTGAACAGCGGAAAGAAAACAGCCATAGGCGGCAGCATGACTGCGGTGACCCAGGCCGCCGTCCGCCAGACCCCGTCGAACAGGGCGCTGCGGAACCACAAGGGCAGGAAGGCGCAGCGGAGCTCCAGCCAGTGACCCAAACCAAACAGCCATCGGCTCAGAATGGCGGACGGAATATTTGCACCCTGGATCGTCAGCCAGAGCACGCCGGCCAGAAGCAGACCCATTACGGGTATACCCAGCAGAGGATGGGTGAGAACACGGTCAATGCCTGCCGTCCGGCTCTCGCCAATGGTGCAGCAGCTGTCGGCCAGAGCGCGGCTGCGCCGGTGCAAAGCCGCAGCGATCGTATCCTCGATCGATCCCGGGGAGCGCAGCAGTGTGCGGCCGGCATCGGCGGCTTGCCGGAGAAGCTCTGCCGGGATACCCAAATGCCGGGACAGAGAAGCCATGGCGTCACTGTCCCACCGAAGCAGACAAAGGGCGGCAAAACGAGCACAGCTGTCCGGAAGTGCGCCCTGCAGCTCCTGAATGCAGCGGTCAATGGCGGCCTCTACATCGGCGGGATAGTCGACCGGGCGGGCAGTGCCTGCGGATGGAGGCAAGTCCAGAAGTGCGAGCAGTGCATCCAGCCCGTCACCGTTGGAGGCAGAGGTGCCAACGACCGGTATGCCCATGGCTTTGGAGAGGGCGTCAAGATCAGGGCGGATATGCTGTTTTTCCGCCTCGTCCATCAGATTTATGCAGAGCAGTACGGCCGAATGCGCTTCCATGATCTGGAGAGCCAGATGCAGCCCGCGCGCCAGACAGCCTGCATCACAGATGACGACGGCTTTTTCCGAACCGCCGAAGCAGATAAAATCCCGCGCCAGAGCTTCCTCGGCACTGGATGCACACAGGGAATATGTGCCGGGAATGTCAGCAAGGACAAAGGAGTGCCCGTTGTGGGTACAGCGGCCGAAAGCGCAGCCCACTGTTTTGCCGCTCCAGTTTCCGGTGTGCTGATTGAGTCCTGTCAGGCTGTTGAAAATGGTGCTTTTTCCTACGTTTGGATTACCGCACAGGGCAATCAGATGTTCACCCGGACGGATATTCAGCTGCATGGAATCGGCAGCGCCGTGTCCGGTCGAGCTGTGTGTAAGTCCCATAATGTCCCTCCAATATGATGTACAGAGCGCCCGGGGCGCTTATGAGATCAAAATATCGTCGGCGTCGCACCGGCGCAGCGCAATCAGAGTACCGCGGATAAGATAGGCGGCCATTCCGCGATTTTCCAGCAGCTTGCAGACTGTTTCGCCTTCTGTGAAGCCAAGGTCCATCAGCCGTCTGCGCATGGCGCCCGCGCAGCAGAGCCGGACGATCGTGGCGCTGTGGTTCAGCTCCAGAGTCCAGAGTGTATTTTCCATATTACAGTCATCCTTTTTCAGAGCTACGGCATCCTATGCGCAGAATACCTCTGCGGTTCCATGTTGCAAAACGCACAAGAATATGATATAATATTTGTTAAATTGCGATGAAAAGGTTTCTGGAGGTTATGTAATGGATATACGTGAGCTGTTTGCAAAAAAGCTCGGCTTTGGTGCAATGCGGCTGCCGGGAGCGGCAGAGGGGAGCATTGATGATGCCCAGGTCTGCGAGATGGTGGATACGTTTCTTCAGCGTGGATTCAACTATTTTGATACGGCCTATGTCTACAATGGCTCGGAAGAGGCGCTGCGCAGATGCCTGACGGAACGGCACAGCCGGGACAGCTTTTTGCTTACGGACAAGCTCCCGCCCTGGGGAAATAAAAACTGGGAAGATTACGAGCGGGCTTTTTCCACGTCACTGAAGCGCTGCGGTGTGGAGTATTTTGATATCGTGCTCATGCACAATATGGGTAAGCCGACTTATCCCAAGGTGCAAAAGGCCAAAGGCTTTGAGTATCTGGCCAGCCTGAAGGAACAGGGCAGAGCGCGGTTTATCGGTTTTTCCTTCCACGATACCCCTGAGTATCTGGACAGCATCCTGACGGAGCACCCGGAGGTGGACGTGGTGCAGCTGCAGATCAACTATGCGGACTGGGAGAGCCCGGCCGTCCAGTCCCGGGCGTGCTATGAGGTAGCTGCGGCACATGGAAAGCCGGTTATCGTCATGGAGCCGGTCAAGGGCGGCGGACTGGCCAACCTGGCGGAGCGTGCAGCGGAGGAATTCAGCCAGTTGGAGGAGCCGGCTTCACCGGCGTCCTATGCGGTGCGGTTTGCAGCTTCTCTGGAGGATGTGGCTATCGTTCTCAGCGGCATGTCCAGCTTGGAGCAGGTGCTGGACAATACCGGCTATATGGCGGATTTCAAGCCTCTGGACTACGATGAGCGCATGGCTGTAGAGCGGGTGCGCACGATTTTGGCCGCTTCCGGAGAGATCGGCTGCACCAACTGCCGCTATTGTGTGGATGGCTGCCCCAAACAGATCCCCATCCCCAATCTGTTCAGCGTTTATAACAGCGTCAGACAGTATGGCAGTGCCAACTTCCCGGCCATGATGTTTGACCGGGCCGTCAGCGGTAAGGGCAAGCCCTCGGACTGCGTCGGCTGCGGTGCATGTGAGGAGCACTGCCCACAGCATCTGCCCATTCGCCGGCATTTGCAGGACGTCCGGGAAATGTTTGAGAAAAAATAAGAATAGTCCCCATCATTTGATGGGGACTATTTGTATAGGAAGAGAGAAAACAGTCCCCTCTGTTTGGAAGGGACTGCTTTGGCTTATTCTTTCCGGGACAGCCGGAATCTGCAACCGCTGGAGAAAAGCGCCAAAATGAGCAGAAGCACAGCCAGAAAGCCTGTGGCGTTCAGCCCGAATAAATGCAGGGCGGCACAGGAAATGCTCCAGAGAAGAGCAGAGAACAGGAATAGAATACTTTCGGCCAGATGCGCGGCTTTTGCGCTGCGAGAGAGTGTGCCGATCAGAAATTCGCCCAGAAAACATGCGGCCAGGAGAATGTTCAGTGCGCATTGTAGCCGGAGCTCGGGGTCAGTCGGCAGGTTCCGGAGATTGATCCACAGGCTGGGCAGCTGCACAAGGCCAGCGGCCAAGGTCAGCCATTTATACCAGGGGCGTTTCCAATAGGAAAAATCCGTGCTGTTCATTTTGACTGCTTCTTCTTCAGCTTCCGGAGATTTCCGTGGCCATCGTCAATATAAGTGTTTTCCAGTGTGGCAATGGCGCCCTTGCGCCATTCATCCAGATATTCCCGGCGCAGGGCCTGACGCTCTTCCGCCTCGGCAGCCGTCAGCTCCCGCTCCTTGGCGAGATGTGCCAGCTCATTGATCCGGTCAACTTTTGCTTGTTCCATAAGTATTGCCTCGATCGATAAAAAGTTAGTTGCGCAGAGAGTGCAGCGGAGCAGGGATGCGGCCGCCGCGGGCGATAAACTCTGCCTGGCTGTAGGGATTTACGGGCATAACAGGAGCCGTACCCAGCAAGCCGCCGAAGTCTACCATATCGCCCACCTTCTTGCCGGGGGCAGGGATCAGACGCACGGCGGTGGTTTTATTATTGATCATGCCGATGGCAGCTTCGTCGGCAATAATGCCGGAGAGCGTCTCGGCACTGGTGTCGCCGGGGACGGCGATCATATCCAGACCTACGGAGCATACGCAGGTCATGGCTTCCAGCTTTTCAATGGTCAGCGCGCCCTTCTGCGCCGCGGCGATCATACCTGCGTCCTCAGATACGGGGATAAAGGCGCCGCTGAGTCCGCCCACATGGCCGGAGGCCATCACGCCGCCCTTTTTCACGGCGTCGTTCAGCAGAGCCAGCGCAGCAGTGGTGCCGGCTGCACCTACGGATTCAAGCCCCATGATCTCAAGAATATCCGCCACAC
>CAKTGW010000120.1 GCA_934561725.1 uncultured Oscillospiraceae bacterium | reverse complement strand
GTCATCCCATCCGCTCACATATCCCTCTTCAACCAGTGTGCGCAGCGTGCGCTTGGACAGTACGGTATAATTGAGTCCCAGACGCGCAAATTCGATCTGACGGGGCTTTGCGGGCAGGTCACAGTGCTCAATCACCCAATTGTAAAGAGGACGGTGATCCTTAAATTCCAGAGAGCACAGGGAGTGTGTGATGCCCTCGATTGCATCCTCAATCGGGTGAGCAAAGTCATACATGGGATAAATGCACCACTTATCTCCCTGCCGATGATGGTGGGCATGATTGATACGATAGATAACAGGGTCGCGCATAT
This sequence comes from uncultured Oscillospiraceae bacterium, assembly GCA_934561725.1. GTDB lineage: Bacteria > Bacillota > Clostridia > Oscillospirales > Oscillospiraceae > Heteroscillospira. The sequence continues at coordinate 4,528 of CAKTGW010000120.1, read as the reverse complement.
TGAAATTTCCGGATGCAGGATCAATTCTGGCACGCAAAGTCATCGCGCCGTCAGGGAATTCTCCAGCCCGCATGCGAGCAAAAAGATCCAGACTTTCCTCTACCGGACGATCCCGATAGGGACACTTGGCGGGAACACCGACCTCACCGCGCATTTCACGCATCTGCTCGGGAGTCAGCTCACAAACATAAGCCAACTGCTTTTTGATGAGACTTACAGCGCAGTCATACATCTGCTCAAAGTAATCTGAGGCATAATAAAACCGGTCATCCCAATCGAAGCCCAGCCAGCGGATGTCTTCTTTTATTGCCTCAACATACTCAACATCTTCCTTGGTCGGATTGGTGTCATCCATGCGAAGATTGCACATGCCGCCATATTTTTCTGCGGACCCAAAATCAATGCACAGCGCCTTGCAGTGCCCAATGTGCAGATAGCCGTTCGGTTCGGGCGGAAAGCGGGTGTGCACCGTCATGCCCTCATATTGACCGCCTGGGGCCAAATCCTCATCTATCATGCTGTGTATAAAATTTTTGGAAATCTCTTCCATGTATTTATCAACTCCGGTCAACAAAGTATAATAGTTTATTATACACGATTATTTGATTTTTACAATATGCACCGGAAAAACAAATTGATTATTTTGCCGAAAAAACACAAAAGCTCCATTCTCTCATGAGAGTGGAGCTTTTGATATGTACTGTTTTTTCAAACCTCGGTTTCCATGTCCAAAGAGTCACCGTTGGTCGTAATTGCTTTCTTTTCTGCACTGTAAACTGCCGGCGTGCTGTACTTGGGGACCTCGTAGGGGGAGGGCCACAGACGGCTGATCAGCAATGAGAAAGCAACGCCAATGCCGGTGTCGATAATACGGGCCACTACATAGGAAATATAGGTGCTTTCCGGAACAGTATAGATAGTGACGAAAAAGACGACGGCGCCGGGATGGATACCGCCTTGAATATTAAACACCTGGCAAATATAAATGAGCAAAAAGATACCGATCGGCAGATAGGCCCACTCCGGGAAATAGATGGATGTGTGGTGATACAGCCAATAAAAGGGGAGTGCTACAATGCCGCCCACAAAGGTTCCTACAAAGCGGTTTCCACCGGCATGCACGCCGCCCTTGAAAGTATTGCCGAGGCCGAACACGGCACCAATACAGGCAAAGCAGGCGTTGCGTCCCAAAAAGTTGTAGACTATCGCAATAATAGTTACCGACATCAGGGTCTTAAAGGTACGTCCGCCGATTTTGGGCGGTGCTGGATGAATGCTCATAAGCTTTTGATACCACCTATAATAGAATATTCATTTTGTTTATGGTTTCATGCAACAGCTGTATCTTTTGTATTTAAAATATATAATAAATATATGCGGATTGCAAGATTTAAACAGCATATTAACACAATTCTGTAAGAAGTGTGAAAATCTTCACATTGTTTTGTTTTTTATGAACAAGATATATTGTATGTGATATGCTCAGCGATTTTTGATCTATAAGTTTTTAAAATATATATATTTAGAAATTTTTGACATATTGGAAAATTGGGCTTATATCTTGACATTTTTCGGGGCATAAATTATAATAATTTTAAAATCAGCTAAGATGGGAAGCAGTAAGCTGCCGCAGATTTTCAGAGAAAAACCGTTATGGTGAAAGGTTTTATGAAGCGCAGACGAAGTCGTCCCGGAGCTGCCATTCTGAACAGAGTAGGTTTGGCCGGGTTCTCCCGTTAAAGAGATGCAAGAGCCGTGTTTCTGCACGGAAATCAGGTGGTACCGCGGTTTATGATCGCCCTGAGGATGTTTCCTCGGGGCGTTTTTGTTTTGTGAATAAAGCAGGAGGTAAACAGATTGAAAGAACTGCCAAAAATTTATGACCCCAAAAGCGTTGAAAAGCGTAGTTACGACATGTGGATCAAGGGCGGATACTTCAAGGGTAAAATCGATCCTCAGAAGAAGCCGTTTACCATTGTTATCCCGCCGCCCAATGTCACCGGTCAACTCCATCTGGGTCATGCGTTTGATGAGACCATCCAGGATGTACTGATCCGCGTAAAGCGTATGCAGGGCTACAGTGCACTATGGATCCCCGGTACGGATCACGCCGGAATTGCCACACAGATCAAGGTTGAAGAGCAGCTGCGCGTTAACGAAGGACTGACACGTTATGATCTGGGCCGCGAAAAGTTCCTTGAGCGTGTCTGGGAGTGGAAAAACCAGTATGGCAACCGTATCGTTGAGCAGATCAAAACGTTGGGCTGCTCCTGCGATTGGGACCGGGAGCGCTTTACAATGGACGCAGGATGCTCCAAAGCCGTACGGGAGGTTTTTGTCTCCCTGTACGAAAAGGGGCTGATTTATAAAGGCAACCGCATAATCAACTGGTGCCCGCACTGCGCAACTGCACTGTCCGATGCAGAGGTAGAGCACGCAGAACAGCCCGGCAATTTCTGGCATATCAAATATCCTATCGTAGGCAGCGATGAATATCTGATCATTGCAACGACTCGTCCCGAAACTCTGCTGGGCGATACAGGTGTGGCGGTTCACCCCGATGATGAGCGCTATGCACATCTGGTCGGTAAGAAGTGCATTCTGCCCTTGGTCGGACGTGAAATCCCCATTGTAGCCGACGAATATGTCGATAAGGAATTTGGTACCGGCTGCGTAAAGATGACACCTTGCCACGATCCCAACGATTTTGAGGTCGGTCAGCGCCACAATCTGGAGCAGATTCTAATTTTGGATGCCAATGCCAAGATCATCAACGGCGGCAAGTATAACGGTATGGATCGCTATGAGGCAAGAAAAGCCATTGTTCATGATTTGGATGAGCAGGGCTATCTGGTCAAAATTGAGCCTCACAGCCACAATGTAGGCACATGCTACCGTTGCGGCACTACAGTTGAACCTATGACCAGCCCCCAGTGGTTTGTTAAGATGGCTCCTCTGGCAAAAGAGGCTATGGAAGTCGTCCACGACGGACAAATCAAGTTTGTTCCGGAACGCTATGTCAAGACCTTTGACAACTGGATGGAAAATGCGCATGACTGGTGTATTTCCCGTCAGCTTTGGTGGGGGCATCAGATCCCCGTCTGGTACTGCGACGACTGCGGTGAAATGACTGTTTCCAGAACAGATGCAGTTGAGTGCGCCCATTGCCACAGCAAAAATATCCATCAGGATCCCGACGTATTGGATACCTGGTTCTCTTCGGCCCTGTGGCCCTTCAGCACACTGGGCTGGCCGGACAAGACGCCGGATCTGGAGTATTTTTATCCCACAGATGTTCTGGTAACCGGCTATGACATTCTGTTTTTCTGGGTTGCCCGTATGATCTTCTCCGGCAATGAGCATATGAAGCAGGTGCCCTTCCACACGGTCCTATTCCATGGACTGATTCGCGACGCTCAGGGACGGAAAATGAGTAAGAGCCTGGGCAATGGCGTGGATCCGATCAAGGTGATCGATACCTATGGTGCAGATGCGCTCCGCTTTAATATTATTACCGGTAACTCCCCGGGAAATGATATGCGTTATTACGATGAGCGCTGCGAAGCCATGCGTAATTTTGCAAATAAGATCTGGAATGCCAGCCGTTTTGTAATGATGAATCTTACGATTGACCGCAATGAACTGCCTGAGCATCTGGAGACCGAGGATAAATGGATCCTGTCTAAGCTCAACCACCTGGTGCGCGAGGTCAATGAGAATATTGATAAGTATGAGCTTGGTATTGCGGCCAACAAAATCTATGATTTCATCTGGGACACCTACTGCGACTGGTATATTGAGCTGACCAAGCCTCGCCTGAACGGCGAAAACGAGGACACAAAGCTCAGTGCACAAAAGGTCCTTCTGTATGTTCTGGTCGAGATCCTCAAGCTTCTGCATCCCTTTATGCCCTTTATTACCGAAGAGATCTGGCAGGCTCTGCCTCATGAGGGTGAGGCGCTGATGATTCAAAGCTACCCCGTGTTCCGCAATAAGCTGGATTTTCCTGAGGATGAGCAGAATTTTGAAACAGTCATGTCTGCGATCAAGGCTGTACGCAGCCGCCGCGCGGAGATGAATGTACCGCCATCCAGAAAAACACATCTGATCATTGCGACAGACAAGCAATCCGCCTTTGAAAGCGGACGAGTGTACCTCTCCAAGCTTGCTTATGCCAGCAGTGTGGAGATCACCGATCAGGCTCCGCGGTCCACGGAAGGTATGGTCTCTGTTGTCACTGATGAGGCCAGAATGTTTATGCCCATGGCAGAGCTTGTTGATCTTGAAGCTGAACGTGCCCGTATTCAAAAGGGGCTTGAAAAGGCTAAAAAGGATCTGGAGAATCAGGAAAAGAAGCTGGCAAACCAGGCATTTATCTCTAAGGCGCCCGAAAAGATCGTGGCTATTGAACGCGAAAAAGCGGACAAAGCTCGTGCGCTGATTGAAAATCTTACTGAAAGTCTTAAAAATCTGGGATGACACGCCAGCTTTCGGCTGATTTTGCCGAAACAGATATATACAATAGCAC
>CAKTGW010000119.1 GCA_934561725.1 uncultured Oscillospiraceae bacterium | reverse complement strand
GCGCTGGACTGCACCAGATTGTAGTTATTCCTGTCTGTTATCGGAATGATCCTGACCAGATTGTCCCGGTTTTTCTGAGCCAGGAATCCGGCCAGCGGCCCCAGCAAATTCACCATATCGTCCATGGGGATCCGGCTGTAAAGATACTCCTGAATAAAATCATAAAAAAATACCATATTTCCATTGACCCGGTGGTTGACCAGCAGCCAGAAGCAGCACTGGCAGCCAAAGCTGTAGGCAGGCAAATTACTCAGGACCGGCCCCACATAGCAGGCCAGTCCCTCCGCCGCTTCGGGCATCAGCCTTGAAACGGCCGTATACTGAGCGTGCGCCAATTCGCGATAACAGCACAGTATCTCATTCCCCGGACGCTTCATTTCTTTAAAAATGATGATTCTGCCGTCATCCGCAAAGGTCACAATATCCTGCGGTGCCAGAGATGCTTTCAGCAGCTGCATCAGCTTTCCCGACATAGCAGGCTCGCGCAGACTGACTAGGATAGGGAAACGGAACGCCGCCACATCAAAGCCCAGATAGGATGACCACAGCTCCAAATCGCTACGCCGCACCTGTGCGCTGGACACCAGCGCCCGCAGATATGTCTCCCGAAATCCCTGTGCCGTGGGCAGCCGCAGCTGGCTCTCATAGATCAGCGCCGTTTCCAGAGATGTACACATGACTCCGGCAAGCGGCAGCAAGCGTTCCGGATCGCCAAGCATGGCAAACGCCCCCGCAACTGCATTGTAATCGTGCAGGACCATACAGATCCCTTCGCTTGCTCCCAGATAATCATCGTTCTTTGTAATTTTAAATGGCTTGCTTTTCCGCTCCCGGATCATGGTGTAAGCCGGCTCATGAAATGTTCCCGTAAGCTTTTTCTCCGTACTGGAAACCACAATACCGTTTATATCTATAATGCTCAGGCCAAAGTCCAGGTGCTCCTGATATTGGGCCAGAATACGATTTGCAATCCCGCTTGAAATCTTCACGCCGGCTCCTCCTGTTTTGTTAAATTTAATTAACACAATCTTAGTATTTAACAGTAAAAATGTCAAATGATATATTTTTATCACACGCATATAGACGCTTCGCCTATTTTTTATTCCCAAATCTGTCTTGCCGCCCATTGGCCCTGTTGGTCGAATTTAATAAAATACAATCAAGGGCAAAGAACTTTATTGGCGCATATGACAGTCTAGGCTGTTAAATAAAAATCAGGAGGACTATTATGAAGCGTACGATTTCTCTTCTTCTCGCACTGATGATGGTACTAGCCATCCTTTCCGGATGCGGCGGTACCAAGGCTCCCGAGTCCAGCGCTCCCGAAACCAGCGCCCCTGAATCCGGTGCTCCCGAATCTTCCGCTCCCGAAGCAAATCCTCTGGATAATCCCTGGCCTGAAAAAACCGTAAATATTATCGTCCCCTACGGTGCCGGCGGCGACACGGATGTAAACGCCCGTGCACTGGCGGATAAGCTGGCCGAGAAAACCGGCGGCACCTTTATCGTCACCAACATCAGCGGCAACGGCGGCGCCACCGGCACTCTGGAAGCCCTGAATTCTCCCGCAGACGGCTATACCATTCTGTTCCATCATACCGCATTTATCGTCAGCCAGCTCATCGGCAACACTCCATTTACTTATGACGACGTTGAGTTCGGCGCTATCGTCGGCCGCAGCGCCGGCAACGTCATCACAATGAATGCAAAATACGGTATTACCAATTTGGACGAGCTGATCGCTTACACCAAGGAGCATCCCGGCGAGCTGAAGATTGCAGCCAACACGGGTGCAACCACCCACGCCACCGCACTTGCACTCCGCGCTGCCGGCGCAGACATCAAGATGGTGGATGCCGGCGGCTCTACTGAGCGTATTGCGGCCCTTCTCGGCGGACATGTGGATATCATTGTCAACCCCATCAATACCATTGCCGACTACCTCAAGACCGGCGAGCTTGTTGGTCTCTGCACAGATAACGACACCATCTCTGAGGAACTGCGGGATCAGTACGGTCTGCTCCCCGCCTCTGAGCAGGGACACCCCGAAATGGGTCTGCCCTTCTACTATACTATGATGTTCCCCAAGGGCACGGACCGTGCGATCGTCGATAAGCTCGACGCTCTGCTGGACGACATCATCAACAATGACACGGATTATCAGGAAACGATCTACACCGCATATCTGCAGAAGCCCTGCTTCTATCCCTCTGACGAAGGCAAGGCCATTATGGAAGATGCCTTTGACGCATTCTCTGATCTGGACTTCAACGCTTAAACCAAGATTTTTATCTTGTATTACAGGCTCTCTTCGGAGAGCCTGTAATACAATCGGCAACTAAATCTGGAGGTGCATCTCTTGAAACAAAAGGCAAATTGGGAAGATATCATATCCGGCCTGGTCATCTTTGTTATCGGTCTTATTCTTTTCATTTCCAGCATGAGCCTACCCGGCGGAAATGAGCTGCAGATGGGTGCAGACTTCATGCCTAAAATCGTATCCGGCATGCTGGCTGTGATTGGCCTGTGCTTTACGATCACAGCATTTATCAAGCGCGACTCTGCTCCCGCCGGCTCGGCAAAATTTACCCGCACCGAGATCCTTCGTTTTCTTGTCGCCTTTGCGCTGCTATTCTGCTACATTTTCTTTCTCAATTCCATCGGCTTTATTATCATGACGACCCTGTATATTATCGCTCAGTCCTGGTTTATCACGCCAAAAGAAAAGCGGCGGCCCGTTTTTCTGATTATCCTGGCTGTATCGGTATCTGTGATTGTGTATGTTCTTTTTGTATTTGGTCTGAAGCTGATGCTTCCGGCAGGAATTTTAGGTTAAAGGAGGCATCTCTATGATACTTGAAGGTTTGCTTTCCATCACCGGCGTTGGCTGTCTGCTGCTCATGCTGGCCGGTACAGTGATCGGTATTGCCTTTGGCAGCGTTCCCGGTCTGACCGCCAACATGGCCGTTGCGCTCTGTCTGCCCCTCACCTATAAAATGAGCACCGAGGTGGGCATCGCTTTCCTGATCTCACTGTACATAGGCGGCATTTCCGGCGGCCTCATCGCTGCAATCCTGATCAACATCCCGGGCACGCCCGCTTCTGTAGCCACCTGCTTTGACGGTTCTCCGCTGGCAAAAAAGGGTGAGGCCGGCAAGGCGCTGGGCGTGGGCATTGTGTCTTCGGTCGTAGGTACGGTTCTGTCTATCTTCGCACTGATTTTCATCTCACCAAAGCTGGCCCAGTTGGCTCTCATGTTCGGTCCCTATGAATATTTCGCAGTCAGTATCTTCTCTCTGACTATGATCTCCAGTCTGATCTCCGACTCCATACTCAAGGGCCTGTCCGCTGCCGTTCTGGGTGTTCTGGTCTCGCTGTTTGGCATTGCCCCCACAGGCGGGACTCTGCGCTTTACCTTTGGCATTCAAGCTCTTCAGCTGGGTTTCAATACGCTCCCAGTCCTGATTGGCCTTTTCGCAGTCTCTGAAGTTCTGTCCTACTCCCTGGAAACGCCCAAGTTCACACACATGGAGATCATGGATTACAGTATAAAGGGCTTTGGCTTTACCCGGGAAGAAGCAAAAAGTCAGATCTGGAACTGCCTGCGTTCGTCGCTGATCGGTATCGGCATTGGCATCCTGCCCGGCATCGGCGGCGGCACCTCCAACGTGATCGCCTACAGTGTTGCAAAGCAGAGCAGCAAACACCCCGAAAAATTCGGTACGGGCATTATCGATGGCGTTGTAGCCTCCGAGACTGCAAACAATGCTTCTGTCGGCGGCGCGCTGATCCCGCTGCTCACACTGGGTATCCCCGGAGACGCCGTCACCGCGATCCTGCTGGGCGGTCTGGTCATGAAGGGCGTAAACCCCGGTCCCCTGCTCTTCACCAACAGCGGCAAATTCGTCTATGCCATCTATTTTGCCTGCATCATCTCTACATTAATGATGTTTGTTATCGAGTTCTTCGGTATCCGGTTCTTTGTCAACGTTTTGAAAGTCCCCAAATATTATTTACTCCCTGTAGTGATGTGCCTATGCGTTGTCGGCACCTCGGCGTCAATAACCGCATCTTCGATGTGTGGTCCGCGTTGATCTTTGGTGTTTTCGGCTTCCTGCTAACCCGGTTTAAATTCCCTGTCTCTCCCTTTATTCTTGGCTTTTTGCTGGGCGGCGTCGTTGAACAGAATCTAATCCGCAGCATTCAGTACTCCACAGGAAGCGTAGTCAATGCCTACCTGCACCAGCCTATTGCGGTTGTCTTTCTCGCTATCTCCATCGGGCTGGTCACGATCAAGTCCATAAAAGCAATCACCAAACGCAAGGTCAAGGTATAATTTTTACAGGAAAGAGGAAAAGTCAATGGCAAAAATCTATGTACCCCAATACGCCGGCGAAGCCGCAAAGAAGTATCTCACCGACAAAGGCTATGAATACATTGAGCGCAGTGATAAAGAATTGGATCCGGTCCTGCTGGCAGAGTGTGATGCCATTTTGGCCCGCGCAGTCCCACTGATCCACGAAGCAGACATAAAGGCCGCAAAAAATCTGAAGGTCATCGGCCGCTACGGCGTTGGTGTAGATAACATCGATGTAGACGCCTGCACCCGTTACGGTGTACAGGTCACAAACGCACCGCTGTCCAACTGGGTCCCTGTAGCCGAGCACGCCTGGATGTTCATTATGGAATGCGCTAAAAATGTGACAAAGATCAATGAGCTTTTCCGCGGCGAGCAGCATTACTTCAACGCCCGTAATACCGACAGCGGCATTGACCTCTGCGGACGCACCGTAGGTATTCTGGGTCTTGGCCGCATCGGCCGGCGTCTTGCCCAATATGCC
>CAKTGW010000118.1 GCA_934561725.1 uncultured Oscillospiraceae bacterium | reverse complement strand
CCCTCTGCCCGCCAGGGGGAGCATTTTCCGCATTCTAAGCCTCCCCTGTGTAAGGGGAGATAGCCCGGCGGCACGCCGGGCCGGAGGGGTTGCCGTCCTCACAAGCTCCACTTCGCCGCTGTCCTCTTCCCGGGCTGCGTGATGGATTCGATCCCCTCAGTCAGCTCCGCTGACAGCTCCCCTTGCGCCCAAGGGGAGCCTTTTTTGTCCGTGCGCCAAATTTCCCCCTGCGCAAGGCGGCAAGCCTGCAAGCTGTAGGGGGGCAATTCTTCGTCACCTACGACCATTATGCGTCATTCTGTGAAATTGGATTGGAGGATACCTTATGAATACGATCACACTGGATTTTTCAGGCATTAAATCATACTGGGACCTGCACGAATACTTCAGGGAGGTCTTTGACCTGCCGGACTATTATGGCCGCAACATGGATGCCCTTTGGGACTGTCTGCGCTGTTCATTTGAGGAAAAAACAACGATTTATTTAAAAAATCTGCACGCTCTTCCAAAGGAACTGCATCCGGCCATCCCAGCTATACAGGAGTTGTTCAGAGATTTGGAACGTGAAGAAGCTGAGGTAACTGTCCGTTACAATAAAGCCGGAAATGCAGATTTTTCCGACTATCTGCTCTAAGCCTCCCCTGTGTAAGGGGAGGTGGCCCGGCGTGTCGCCGGGCCGGAGGGGTTGCCGTCCTCACAAGCTCCACTTCGCCGCTCGTCCTCTTCCCAGGCTGCGTGATGGATGCGATTCCCTCAGTCAGCTCCGCTGACAGCTCCCCTTGCGCCCAAGGGGAGCCTTTTTGTCTGTGTTCTAAGCCTCCCCTGAATAAGTGGGGAGGCGCTTTCTTCTGTTTGAAACAGGACGGGATGCGCGGCCGCTTTCCATGGAAAATAACGGAAATTTATCTTGTTTTTCCGCTGTACCGATGGTATGATAAAAAATGAACAAATGATTAACAACTTGAATATTGACTCCAGCTTTTGTGGCAAATGCGCAATCAGCTCTTTTCAAGAGCCGGATACGCATTCTTGTTCTGCTGAACAAGGGAATCCGGTGCAAAACCGGAACACGGTCTGTCTGCATTACCGCAGGCAGGCTGTGCTGTAAATGCGGAGTGCGCTCTCTTTCTGCGTAAGCAGGTCACTGGCCGCAAGGCTGGGAAGGCGGAGGGCGCGCGCAGGCGGCTCTGTCCGCCGGGACGCATAAGTCAGAAGACCTACAAAGGAGTACCGCTGCACTTGATTTTCAGCAGCGCCATGAAAGCAGGCATATTGTCTGCTTTTTTTGTTTTTAACAGGCTATAGCCTGTTCTCTTGCTACGCAAGAGAACAGAAAAAATAGCGCACCCTTTTGCACAACAATAAGGAGGAGAAAAACTTGAAACAACGCATTACATCACTGCTTCTGGTGGTCGTTCTGCTGCTGGGTCTGTTCCCGGCACAGGCGTTTGCGGCCGACACAAAGTCGATCACAAGCGCGGCAGACTTTGCCGCCATGGATGCAGGCGGCAGTTATGAGCTGACCGCGGACATCACGGTAACGGAGCCATACGGCAGTACCTTTACCGGAACCTTTGACGGAAAGGGCCATACCGTCACGCTGAATATTGACAAAGCCAGTGACAGCAATATTGGCCTTTTCAAAGAGGTCGGCACGGGCGGAACCGTGAAAAACGTCATCACCGAAGGTTTCGTTTCCGGTAATCAGTACGTGGCCGGTATTGCCGGTAAAAGTGCCGGTACCATTGAGAACTGCCTGAATAAGGCGGCGATCACAGGAAGCGGCTCTAACGCTTGCGCCGGCATTGCAGCGGCTACAACAGGTGGGGTCGTGAAATTCTGCGGCAATACAGGAACAATTACCGCCGGAAGCAATGGACGCTGGGTTGGCGGTATTATTGGAGATCTCAAAAATACCACGGTTACTGATTGCTATAACCACGGATGTATCAACACCACCAGAAAGAATCCCTATGCTGGTGGTATTGTAGGAAATACCGGAAGTGGCGGTAGTATAAAGAACTGCTATAATACAGGTGTCATTCGCGTTTCTTCAGACACAACGCAGAATTACGCCGGTGTTTTGGGCTGGCTCGTTTCCGCTGTAACCTTTGAGACTTGTTATTACCTCGATACAAGCGCCTCTAAAGGTGTGGATGGCTATAATCTTGCTGATGACTTAACCGCAAAGGCTATTTCCAAAACCGAGGCCGAAATGAAGTCCGCCGACTTTGCCGCGCTGCTGGGTGAGGGCTTCACGGCCAAGGCAGGCAGTTATCCCACTCTGGCTTGGGAAATTCCCACTGCCAGCGTGGCCTTCACCCTGTCTCCCGCCAACGCGGTGCTGAGCATCAACGGCGGCAGCTACACCGGCAGCACCACGGTTTCGCTCCCGGAGGGGACACACTCCTACACCGTCTCCTGTGACGGCTACTCCCAGCAGGGCGGCAGTATCACTGTTACCGCCGGCCAGGCGGAGAGCGGCGCGACGCTGGATCCTGTCTTCGTCACGCTGGAGAAGGACACAAGCCTCTGGTGCACGTTGGCTTTCAAGCTGACTCCTAGCGACGCCGCAGTGGAGGTCAAGGACGGCGATACCGTGGTAACGCCGGAAAGCGACGGCAGCTATCAGCTGCTGAGAAATCACAGCTACAGCTACACTATCACCCATTCTGACGAGACCTATGTGGCAAAATCCTGGGAATTCATCCCCAACGCCACCGAGACAACATATACGCTCGTACTGAAGCAGGTAGAGCGTATCGAACTGACCGGTACTTACAAAACCGAGTACACCCAGGGCGACAAGCTGGACACTACGGGGATGCAGCTCACCCTCCACTATGTGGGCAGCGAGGAAACCGAGACCGTGGACATGAACGCCGATGTCCAGGTCACCGGCTTTGATTCCTCTCAGCCTGCGGACACGCAGACTCTGACGGTCAAGTATCACGGCCGCACCGCGACCTATGACATCAAGATCAACGAAAAGAGCTTCCCCAGCGCCATCTTTAATTCCCTGAAGGGCAAGGCCACAGTGGAGTACAGCCACACCGGCTCTTACAAGGGAGAAGATGGGCAGGAATTTGTTGACCATACCGACGGCAGTCTAAAATCCAACAGCGCAGATATGAACAGCTCGACTGTCACCATCACGATCAAGTTTGCGGACAATCTGCCTGCCAGTGCATTTTCCTTTGACTACAAAGTCAGTGCTGAAAACTACGGCGATGGAATCCAAATCAATGGCGGCAGTACCATCGGCGGACAGCAAACAAGCTTTACCAACTATACCGTCAATGTCAAAGGTGGGGACACCTTTACTATCACCTACAAAAAAGACTACAGCGCCCGAGGCGGCGACGACTGCGTCTACCTGAAAAACTTCCAGTTGGGTCAGCTGCATGACTTCAAGCTGACTGTCAGCCCCGAGGACGCCGACGTAACCCTGACCAAGCAGGGCGACACCTCGGCCATCTCCGGCACGCAGACCGGCGGCGTGTACACCTATCAGCTGATGGAGGGCAGCTATGCCTACACCGTCAGCAAGTTCGGCTATGCCACCCAGACCGGCACGGTCACCGTTCCCACGGACAGTGAAAAGGCCGTTACTCTTGCCGAGAATGCAAAGCAGACGGTGACCTTTACCGTCACCAAGCCGGAGGACGCGACCGGGGACTACACCATCACCGTCAAGCACGACGGCGACACTATGCAGCCCACGGCAGAGAACAGCAATGTCTATGCTCTGTATGACGGCGACTACACCTACTCCGTCACCCACGGCCGCTGCGAGACAGAGAGCGGCAGCTTCACTGTAAACGGCGCAGCACTGGAGCCGATCTCCGTCACGCTGATCCGGAAGCTGGTGTTTGCCGATTTCTTTGACGGCGTGGATGGCATCATCGCCACAGACGATGCAACCTATCCGTTCAAGTGCGTCAAGGATGACAGCGGAAATTATCTGCAAAGCGATGGTGTGAAGAACTACGGAAAAGCCATCATCACCCTGAAAGCGACCCAGAATGTGGTGCTCTCCTTTGACTACTGGGGCAGCAATTCCTATTCTTCGTCCTATGGCTTTAAGGTCCAAAAAGGCAGCGACGTTTTGCTGAATTCTTACGGGAAGAGCAGTTGGGATAGTTTCAGCACTACGCTGGCGGTCGGGGAGACTCTAACCCTGACTTATAACCACTATTATGGTGATAGCTACTATGTCCGCCTGAAAAACTTTGCCACCCAGGCCCTGCACACCGTGACCTTTACCGGTCTGCCCGATGGTGCGGAGCTTGTGGTCAAGCAGGGCAGCACCGTGCAGACCGCCCAGGCCGACGGCAGCTATCTGCTGCCCGCGGGCGACTACACCTACTCCGTCACTGCTCCCGGCTACAAGGCACTGACCGATCAGGCTTTCACCGTGGCGGACGCAGATGTAAATGTCCCCGTGAACATGGAGGCCAGCTCCTTCACCTTTGACAAGGTGTTCGAGCCGGTCAAGGATGTCCTGACCGCGGCAAACGATGCAGACAGCCCCTTCGGCGCTTTTGAAGCGGACGAGGGCGGCTATCTGCAATCCTCCAACAAGACAAACAACAGCAGTTCCTCCATCACCCTAAGCTTTACCAAGCCCGCTCATCTCTCCTTTAAGTACTGGATATCCGAGAGCGGCTCTCCGTTCACCTCCACCACCAAATACGGTCTGGTGGTCAAGAATGGCGACAAGCTCGTGTTCAGCAAGGCCGAGATCAGCGAGAGCTGGCAGACCTATGAGCTGGACGTTAACGCCGGGGAGACTGTGACCATCAGCTACAGCTGCTATGTGAACAGCAACGACATGTCCTCCATGGACGAAAACTTCCTGCGGCTGAAGGATTTTGCGGCCACGCCCCTGTGTGCAGTC
>CAKTGW010000117.1 GCA_934561725.1 uncultured Oscillospiraceae bacterium | reverse complement strand
GTATTGGCCTGTGTGAAGGATGCGTCCGGACAGGTGAGCCGGCTGGTGCTCAACGATGTCACCGGAGACATGCATAGCTACGGCCTGCTGCTGGAAAAGACCAGTATCCCATCGGAAGCAGATGCCGGGACAGTCTATTACCGCTACATGAGCGGCGGTGTATCTGTTATTTACCCGGCTGAGGGAGAACTGGGCGGCGAGACCGGAGGAATACGCATTGTGGGCAGTGTATCTGCGCCGACAGCGGTGGAGACTTTGCACAGTGCAGCGGTTTTATCAACCGGGGATGGGCGTGTGACCACGACGGCAGGCGTATTTTCTCTGAACAGTGCCGTGCAGGCGTATATTTTGTCATCCGGTGAAGCACAGGCCGTTAAACCGGATGAATTGAGCTCTGTGGAATACCGCTTGACCGCATGGTATGATGCGCTGCCGTCAGAGGGCGGAGCTCTGCGGGTAGTCACAGCGGAAAAATAAGTTTGTATTTTGCGATCAAGGACAGGGATCGTGTGCGGCTTATGCTGCACACGGTCCCTGTTTTGCCATAATGAATGAATTATAATATTGATTTTTGTAATGCCCGCTATAAGACAAAGTAGTGACAGAAAATGAAAGCTATGCTATAATTAAAACAAAGTGACAATCAGATAAAAGTAAATAAATACAGGGGAATTTTGATATGATCATATAACAGTAACTTATATTATTGTTATGATACTCAAAATGGGGAATGGGATAATGGATACAAAGGTATGCGAATATATTCTGGAAATCGCACGGCAAAAAAGCATAACGAAAGCGGCCGAGGCTCTGTCGATTTCACAGTCGGCGCTGAGCCAGTGCCTGATTCGCGTGGAGAAAGAGCTGGGGGCGCCGCTGTTCAACCGTAAAAAAAGCTCACTGTCGCCTACGGAGGCCGGAAAGCTCTATATTGAGGCGGCCAACCGAGTTGTGGAGATGAAGCGCCGTCTGCAGGCCGATATTTCTTCCATGGCCCGGAAAAAGCGGATCAGCCTTGGAATCTCGTCCATGTGGGGCATTGAGATGATGATGGAGGTCATTCCCCAGTTCCGGGAGCGTTACCCGGAGGTCACGCTTGAGCTGCGTAAGGGGAGCTTCAGTGATCTGAGCACCGGATATTTTCAGGGCAAGTATGATATACTGGTCACCTCTGCCGTGTCAGAAAATGTTCTGCCCGGCGTCTGCATTCCGCTGAGGATGGAGGAGCTGAAGCTGATCATCAGCGCCAGCGACCCGTTTGCTCTGCGGCATTGGAATCAGAGCGTTTTGCAGCGCTCGGTCATCAGAGATGAACTGGCCAATGCCGATGCGATCCGCCATGACCTGGGGACATCGAACTACGATGTGGAGAATCAGCTTTTTGATGAGCTGGGAACTCAGGCACGCACGATCTGTCAGCTGGGCGATGATGATGCGCTGAAGCGGCTGGTTTCCAGCGGCCTGGGCTATGCGCTGGTATCGGAAAATGTTGTAGGCAAAGACAGCCGGATCAGAAGCTGGTCTTTATCACCGCGCTTGGAACGCTGCAACATTCTGTTCATCCATCCGAACGTGACTGTTGGTTCACCGGAAAAATATCTGGTGGAGATCATCCGCAGCTGCCATCTTTTCAATCAGAACTGAAGCTTCGCGAATATGCATAAGGCAAAAGCTCCTTCGTATGATTTTCATACGAAGGAGCTTTTTATCATTTTTTTGCGGATAGACTCAATTTTTCGGCTCTGAGTATCTCCATACTGCAAACGCGAGAATACCAAGGGCCGCCGCTGCACCGGCACACGCAGCTCTTACAATATTGCTCAGGTCCAGAAAGCCGCTGCCGCTGACTGTGACTGCACATATGACCGCCAGCACAGCTGCCAGAGCCAGAATGATGCTGATAAGCTTTAAGATGGTATTCTTTCCCATATAAAATACTCCTGTCTATAGGATGAACGAAATCAGCAGGCAATGCGCGGCAGTGCGGCGCGGATGCAAAGACCGTTTGGCAGATTTTCGGCAGTAACGGTTCCGCCGTGCGCGCGGATGATGCTGCGGCAGATGGACAGCCCAAGACCGGACACCTTGCGGCCGCGGTCAGAGGTATAGAGCGGCTCAAAGATCTGTTCCAGCTGGTCGGCGGGTACGCCGCGGCCGTTATCGCTGAACAGGAAGAGAAGCTGGTCACCGTCCCGGCGGCAATCCAGCCGCAGGCAGATTTTTTCTGCACCGCAGTGCTGCAGGCTGTTGCCGATCAGATTGCCGAAAAAGCGCCGGATGTGTTCCCAGTTGCACAGCAAATGTTCATCCGGACACAGGCAGCTGATCTCAAAACGGACACCGGCTTCTTCCAGCTCATCCGCATATTCAGCCCGGAGCTTTTCGCAGAGCTGTCCGGCGGTGAACAGCCGCATGGGGGCTGTGTCCCGCAGTCCAACATCCAGATACTCATCAAATTCGTCCACGATAGATTTGATGGCTACGGCCTTTTCATAGACGCTGTCCAGATATTGGCGCTGCTTTTCCGGTGAAAGACCGGCTGTGCGCAGACGTTCGGAATAGCCCATCACAGAGGTGAGAGGCGTTTTGATATCGTGAGAGATCGAGGCGATGAGCCGGCGCTCTGCCTGCTCCTTGTGTTCTACCATGGAGACGAGATCGGCAAAGGTGTTTTGCAGGCGGCCGATCTCATCGGCGCGTTCGGTGCGATCCGGGTGCTCGCCGGATTCATAATAGCGGCGCATGGTGCCGCGCAGTCGGACAATCGGTGCTAAAACCAGAAGATAGATCGATGCGGCAGCCACAACAAGAATAGCCGCCATGAGGAGATTCAGACCGATCAGTGCACCGCGGGTCAGCGAAGGACCCATGATGGTATCTCGGCTGTTCTGCCAGACGACCACATCCAGAGTACGGCCGTCCGGAAGCTGTGCCTGCGCACAGCCGGAAGCCAAAGCCCCCTGATCGCTGTTGAAGGGAAGTGAGGAATAGAGAAGTGTGCCCTCCGGCGTGCGCACCGCGCAATACAGCTCCCGCTGTGCCAAATAGGCATCCAGACCGGCTGTGCTGCCGCTGCTTCCCTCCAGAAAGGCGGCCAGATTTTCGGCGCTGTCTGCGGCCTCGGCCTGTGCAGCGTCATAGTTTTTTTGCAGATACTGCCCCAGATAGCCCAGAAAGCTCAGACACATGAGCACGCAGCTGAGCACAATCATCAGCAGGAGCAGAACGATCATTTTGTGGGTGAGGCGGTCGGACAGCCAGCCGGGAGCGGGCAAATGCAGCCGCCTGCTTTTCTTTTCCATTTCCGGCCTCCTCTTACCGCTGCTCAACTAAGCCGCTCTGTGTGACAAAGCGGTAGCCGGAGCCCCAGACCGTTTTGATGTATTGCCAGTCCGGATCCAGCTTGGCGCGCAGATTTTTAATATTGATGGCAACTGTGCCGATATCACCGTATTCCGTTTGCCACACATTCCGGAAAATGCGCTCCCGGGACAGAGTCTGACCGGCGTTCTGCATGAGATAGGCCAGCAGTTCAAATTCGCGGGTAGACAGCTGTACGGGCTTTCCATCCAGATGAACGGACATTTTGTCCATATCCAGTTCAATGCCGCCAATGTGCAGCGGGCCGGAAGGCCGCGCGGCACGGAGCCGGTCCTGCCGGCGCAGATGAGCCATAATGCGCGCCATAAGCTCCTCAAGCGCAAAGGGCTTGGTGAGATAATCGTCGGCACCCAGGTCCAGGCCCGCAACGATATCCTTCACACTGTCCATGGCGCTGAGAAATAAGATCGGGCAATCCACGCGGCTGCGGAGCCGGCGGCATACGTCCAGACCGCTGATGCCGTGCATCATAATATCCAGAATAATCAGGTCATAGTGCTCATCAGCAGAAATGCGCTCAAGCACCTCCTCGCCGGAGTGGACGGCAGTGACCAGCAGGCCGTTTTCATGCAGAATATCGGAGACCAGCGTGAGGATGGCATCATCGTCATCAGCGAGAAGTATATGGTATTGCATGGTCAGCGCCTCCCTTCGGTTGCATGTATTATAACATGGCAGATTGTGTGCTGACCATAAAAAAAGATTAAGAAAGGACAGATATTAAGAATAATTAGCATTGCGCCCAAAGCGTTGACTTCATAAATTTTCAACGTTAAGATGAGGACGAAAATGTTTGAGAGGGTGAATGAAGTGTTGGAAAAAATCGCTGAGATGCTGACACGCCGGCCAAAGCTTGTGGCGCTTATTGCCATATTGCTGCTGATTCCCAGCGTGATCGGTATTGCGGCAACCAGGATCAACTATGATATCCTGTCTTATCTACCGGCAGATCTGGATTCATCCCGGGGCGAGAAGCTGCTGGAGGATCCCTTCGGCAGTGCCGCTACCACCATGCTCATTGTGGAAGGCATGCCTCCGGCGTATACGGATAGTCTTCTTCGGCAGGTGGAAGAGGTCCCGGGCGTCAGCGGAGCGATCTGGATATCCAATCTGATGGGTATTCAGGTGCCGGAAGAGATGATCCCGTCGGATGTGCGGGATATGTTCTTTACGGATCACTCTACTATGATGATCGTGCAGTATGAAAAGCCCGGTGCAGACGAGGAGACCATGCATGCCATTGAGAAGGTGCGCGCCCTCTGCAATCAGAAGTGCTTTCTGGCCGGATTTTCCGTCATGATCAAGGATACCAAGGATCTGGTCAACCAGGAGATGCCGCTCTATGTTCTTCTGGCAGCTGTGCTGGGTTATCTGGCCATGTCTGTTACGATCGGGTCCTGGCTGCTGCCGGCAGTGCTGCTGATGAATATCGGCATTGCCATTGTCTATAATTTCGGTACAAATGTGTTTATGGGCGAGATCTCCTACATAACCAAGGCGCTTGCTTCCGTGCTGCAGCTGGCCGTTACAATGGACTACTCGA
>CAKTGW010000116.1 GCA_934561725.1 uncultured Oscillospiraceae bacterium | reverse complement strand
ATCCAATGCGCAGGCATATACAACGCCCGCGCCGTTGCGCAGAGCCAGCGTGCAGAGCTCTGTAATTCCGCCGGTACCGAATTTCTCCGCTGCAGCAGCACGGGAAGTGATCCGCTGAATGCCCAGCTCCGCCCCCTTCGCCCCCAATGCTGCGCAGCCTACTGTGCCGCCGGCCGCAGAGCCGTTCACGGCACTCGTCACCTCATAACTGGAATAAACGCCGGGTCTCTCATTCACCGCCATTGAGAATCATTCCTTTCACCGTAAATTTTGTCAGCTCCGGCTCCTTCGCTGTATCCCGGATCAGCCAGAAGCGCGCGCCCAATGTACAGCGGCACAGCAGCCGGTCCGTTCCCCTGTCATACACGGTCTCGCCCAGTGAAAAGCTCTCCGGACCAGCTGCCCCCGCCATATCCCAGATTGCCTCTGTGAGCCGGTCGGCCTCTGCGGAAACAGCCTCTGCACCGCCGGAGGGCTCAACATAAATGTCCAGTGCAAACTGTGTGTCACACAGCAGGGCATATACACTGCCCGCATCATTTTCTCCAAGATAGCTATCCAGTCCGCCGCGCCGTACCGCCGCCTTCTTCACCCCCACAGCCACCGCCGGTGCCGGGGACATAAGCCTTACATCAGGAAATGCCCGCACAGCCGGGATCTGTCTTTCCGTCAATGCGGTGCACAGCGTGTTCAAAACGGCTTCAAGCATGTTCATCCCTCCCCAAATACCGCAGGCGGCACTCAATATGCGCCAGCTCGGCCAGGCCATATTCTTCCCTGATCAGCAGACGAAACAGCAGGCCGCGAGCGCCGATGCGCACATTTCTTTCCTCCGTGTCAATGACCTCCGGCCCGGCGATCAGAAGATACGTACCGCTGCCGCGGCCCGGCGGGGTGTTTTCCCCCTGGCTGCTCCAAAGCTCCAGCGGCTGCACAAAGCCCCGTTCTTTCCGGCCCAACGGACTTTTACTGCTGTATACGGTGATCTCAGAGGCATACCGCTCCACACATGAAAAATTCACCCCCGTACCCCCCTGAAATCAAATCCGCGCTGGCGCAGATCTCCTGCCAGTATCTCCTCCGCCAGCTCCCGCAGCCGCTGGGCAAGATCACCGCGCCGGTTCGTCATGCTCACACTGCCGATCTTCACCGACTCCAGAGCATCCTCCTCCAGCGTTGCGTACATGGACAGTGCGAGAATGCCGGCAGCACTGATAAACTGCTCCCCCGCCTCCTCGGTAGACACTCCTTTTCGCAGCCGTCCGGCAAGCTCTGCGGCAGCAAGACGGCACAGGAGCGCCAGGCGCTCCTGTCCATTCTTTCCCAATTCCCCATGCATAAAAAGCAGTGCCCGCTCCAGCACCTTTTCCGTATTTTCCATTTACTCCGTCTCCAGCACGCGTGAGGCGTCCGTATAGAGCTTGGCAAAGCCGCTGGTACTGGTGATCGCCGCCCGCTCCAGCTGTCTGTCGATCAGGCGGTCATATTCAACGTTTACGTCGCCGGCACAGACCATCTCCAGCGCATAGCCCTTGTCCAGACCCAGAATGGTCTTTTCCGGCACACAGGAAGAACGGATGATCCTTGCGCCAAGAGGGGAGCCAATGTCGCCGCTGCCGTCAAAGTTCAGTCCGGCCGCAGGATTGCGCAGTTCTGTCAGCTTCAGCAGCTTCAGCATCATATCCGGAGACACCAGCATGGTGTTCATCGTGTAGGGATCAAAGCTGCCCCAGAAGCTCACAAGCGTATCGTAGCTTACGCCGCTGCTTTTTGTCACCGCCGCGGGATTCCGGTTGCCGTCTCCCTTCATCAGCACCTGTACCGCATCGTCCAGATGCATTCTGGCAATATGTCCGCCGATCTGACGCAGCATAACGGAAAACAGCTCCAGACGCTGAAAGCGGATCGCCTCATAAGAGGCCACGAGCATACGGCCGCGCTTATGCAGAGAGACCAGCTTATCCTGTGCACGGATCTCCGTCTGGGGAATCGCCGCTCCCTCAGCCACATGCTTCATTGCCTTGTCCTCATCTTCCGGAACGGAAGTAATCGTCCGGTAGTCCAGCCCGTCGATTTTCGTGGTCGCCGCTACGATACCGGGAAGGATGTTCTGCTCCTCCATTCCCTGACGCACGCTTCGGGAGACGTATTCCGGAAACAGGACCGCACTCTCCGAGCTGTGGAAAAATTTCTCCACGCTGTCGCTGTTGGCTCCCCGCACGCGGATATCAAAGCGCTTGAGCTGGCGCTGATAGGCGTCCATTCCCTCCATTGCCGTACCGATATAGGCTTCCGAAGGATCCTGCTCCTCCAGCACGGAAACAAAGCTCTTTCCGGAAACGCCATACATACCCTTGTCCAGTCTGACCTCGTTATATTTAAACGCCATATTTTCTGCCTCCTTAAAGCATAATTACCGCACAGCCATCCTGACTGTCCAGCACCAGATAATCCACACTGCCCCCGGCGCAGATGCCGCCGTCTCCGTCTGCGGTCAGAGCCGCATAGCCCGCAGCCGGCGCTGTACCAGAGCACTTCACCTCCGCAGCACCGCGCAGCTGTACCGCCGCGCAGCCGCCTCTGCATGCGCGGACAATCCCCACGATCCTGTCGCCGCTGGCACATGCGCTGACCTCTCCGGGTGCACTCAGCTTTACGGCCGTTCCCTCTGTCAGCGTCTCCCCGTTCTTTACGGCAAAGCTGGCTGTAAGCTCTCCGATGCCTTTGTATGAATAGTTCATGCCTTCTCCTCCTAGATCATATAGTCGCCGCTTTCAAAGCGGACGCTCCTGTTTTTTCCCGGCAGCTGGCACAACGGCGGAAACCTCGTTTCCAGCTTTTTCTCCAGCTCACTGCGCAGTGCCATAAGCTCGCCGGGCTCCATATGTGCGGCCGCAACCTTCAAAGAGGGCGCCAACGTCTCATCCCAGAGCAGACCCAGCCGCCAGATCTCGCTGCGCTCCCGCTCCAACAGCTGGTCCCCCGCAGCTGCCCGCTTCTCCAGCTCCTGAAGCTCTCCGCAAAAAGCCCTGCCCTTCGCGGAGGCCACAAACTCCCGCAGTTGCATTCCCTTGATCACTCCGGCCTCACGCTGGGCCGGAACGGCCACGAAGCTCCACTCATAGGCGTCCTCGGCTCCGGACAACAGTCTGTAGCAAAGCCTGCCGTCATAGCTTTTTCCCGGTACATGGGCACAGCTACTCTCGCCGCAGATGCTGCACCGGCGCTCGGCCACCGCGCAGCCTACGCTTGTCTCCTTTACAATGCCGCCGTCGATTGCCCGGATAAAGCTCTCCGTATCCGCACTGCGCAGCATATACGCCCAGCCCTTCAGATAGCGGTAAGGCTTTCCCGCCGTGTTGAGCTGTCCGGCCTCGGATATGACCTCTGTGCGGTAAATGCGTGCCAGTTGTCCCGCCGCCGTCCAGCTGTGATCCAAAAGGCCGCTTTTCCCCACGAACAGCGGTGCCAGCTCCTCCAGACACTTGTCAGAAAAGCACTCATAGTCCCTGTCCACGTCGTTGTCACATAGCTTCACCGTAAAGGTGTAGACCTCATCCGCCGTCAGCTCACGCCGGGCAAAAGCGCTGATCGCCGCCAACTCTCCGCCGCTGGGCAGAGCCGTTACTCCGGCCTGCGCCTTGTTGATATTCATTCTGTTCACTCCTTTGCTCCGGCCTCTGCCAGAGCCTTTTCTCCCTGAGCCGCATACAGAGCGGCCCGCGCCATCTCCACCTGATCCTGAAGATTCACATTGTCCCATACGATCTCAAACGCACAGGCATAGCCGTGCATTTTCAGCCACAGGGCACATATCCGCCGCACGACCGGCTCCAACGAGCGCCGGATCGCTGTGATCTCACTGGTCATCAGATCCGCCTGCTGTGCGGACATGCGCTCGGTGGAACTCCAGTTCAGCCCCAGCATAAAGGGCGGGATCCCGGTCCGCGCGATCAGCTGCTCCAGGATCTGGCGCACCGGCACCTCACTGTCCAGGATCTGATTGTCCGCCCCGATCACCCGGATGTCCACATCCCCCACCGCCACAAAATCCCGCACAGAGCCGCTGCGCGTCTCCTGCATGGCCTGGCTCCACTCCCGGGACACAGCCTCTGCCTGACCGGCCGCACTGAGTCCGCCGCCCTCTCCCGGTCGGCATATGACCGCATACCGCACATTTCCGCAGCGCTCCCAGTTGCTGCCCATGGCCGCAAAAATCTTCATCAGAATATCCGCCAGGAAGGGCATACTGCGGAGCATGGAGCTGCCATAAGGGCTGTCCGCCTCCGGACAAAAAGGCGTAAAAAGCAGCAGCTCCTGATATGGCAGCGCTTCCGGCTCTGCCGTCCCGCTCAGGCAGATGGAAAAATCCAGGGGCGTTTTTCCTTCCCGTACACAGACATCAGCCACATTTCCGCAGATCAGTGCCGCAATTTCACGATTTC
Source organism: uncultured Oscillospiraceae bacterium (assembly GCA_934561725.1). Classification (GTDB taxonomy): domain Bacteria; phylum Bacillota; class Clostridia; order Oscillospirales; family Oscillospiraceae; genus Heteroscillospira. The sequence goes on along the minus strand of CAKTGW010000116.1, from coordinate 489 downwards.
CCCGGGTCACGATCTCACCCACTGCCCGGCCGCAGGTGATCATTGAGTCCAGATATGCATCCAGAAACGCATCTATGCCCCGGCTTCCCCGGCCTACATCCACATCGCGCAGAAATCTTTCCAGCTCACGCTGGGCTCTGCTGTCACTGCATGTCACACGCACGCCGCCGGTCAAACGAATGAGCTTCATGATCGCCGCATCCACCACAGGCACAGCCTCCCGGATAGCCCGGTACAGGCGGGTCTCTCCGCCGCCCAGAGGCGTATAGCCCTCCAGCATGGAAAACGGATGCCTTGTCCCGCTCCGCAGCTGGCTGCGCACAGCCGTTTCACTCTTTTTTCGAAACAGATTCATCTTTTGGGTAAATCCCTCCATTCCCTGTGATTTGAGAGGCTTCTATCCACGGAGCAGGCGGCAAATCCGCTGCCGCCCAGCCATGTCTGAACAAAATAGCGCATGTCGTCCATGGCATGATCCCCATACTTGAT
>CAKTGW010000115.1 GCA_934561725.1 uncultured Oscillospiraceae bacterium | reverse complement strand
TCCCCAGCGAGGGATTGACCATATGCGGCAAACACTGCTCGATCATTTCATCCATGGTACATTCACGGCAAAAATGCCCGTCATTATAACACCATTTACAAAATGATTCGTTTAAAGCACCGTCAGACTCATGTGCCAATAGCTCGTCACTGTCCAGGGGCATGCCACAGCTCTGGCACACCAGCTTCTGCGGTGAACCCAGCAGCGTGTTTATGGATACACCAAATATGCGGGAGAGCTGCTTGAGCGTGTCAGGGTTTGGAGTAGTGTCCCCACATTCCCAACGTGATACAGCCTGACGGGTCACATGCAGTTGAGCCGCCATTTCAGCCTGTGTAAGATGATACGATTCGCGCAGATGAACCAGAATCTTACTTGTCTCCATACCAGAGCACCGCCTTTCATGTCAGCAGTATAGCGCAGCCGGCGGGGAAAGTAAAGCAACCGGTTGTTGCTTTATGTGCAGCTCAGTTCTCGTAGGCGTACCAGGGATTCTGGACGCTCCGTTTTGCACCGCTGATCTCCAGAGCAACACCGTTGATATAGCCGGCGGCCTCATCGGAGGCCAGAAATACGATGGATTTTGCCAGATCTTCCGGCTCACCGAAACGCTTCATGGGAATATCGCGGATCATGCTGTCGCCAAACAGGTCGATGTTGCTCTTGCTGATCTCCGTGCGGATCAGGCCGGGAATATAGGCGTTTACACGGATATGATAAGGAGCAAATTCCGCAGCCAGAGAACGGGTCAGGCTCAGTACACCGCTTTTGCAGGCAGCATAAGGCGCTTTTCCGGCAATCGGAGTGACTGCGGAGTAGGAAGAAGCGTTCAAAATCACACCGCCGCCGGTCTTGCTCATGTGCAGGGCAGCGATCTTGCTGCCCATAATCACAGAAACCAGATTGGTATTGATAATACGCATCAGATCGTCCAGCTCATAGTCAACGACCTTTTTATACTGGTTGACTCCAGCGTTGTTTACCCAGATATCGATGCGTCCGTATTTTTCAGCAACTGCATCGGCCAGAGCCTGCAGATCCTCCGGCTTGGTCACATCGGTGCGCATAGTGAAGAGATCATAGCCCAGCCCGGCAAATTCCGCTTTTGCCGCATCCAGCTTCTCTTGGCGCCGGGCGCATACGCAGACCTGGCAGCCTTCCTTTGCAAACTCCAGTCCGGCAGCCTTGCCGATGCCCTGAGAGCCGCCGGTGATAACAACAACCTTACCTTTTAGTCCGAGTTCCATGGTTTAGCCTCCGTTTTCTTTATCCTCAGTGAGGGTGATGATGCTTTGATTATACCCTGCATTTCCGGAGTTGTAAATTACTTCCGAGCGGTTGAAATGTGCGTTTTTTACACAGAATCTGTGAGCGGAAAAAGTATCTGCAAAGAAGCTCAAACGTTGAAAAGCCCGTCGTTTTTCTCTTCAAGCACTTTGATCATGTGGTAGAACATCTCATTATACGGCGTGGGAATGCCATATTTTTTGCCAAGACGCATAATGGTACCGGAAAAAATATCTACTTCTGTATGCCGCCCGGCCTCAATGTCCTGTAATGTAGAGGTCTTATTCTGAGGAAGCACGACTATTATGCGCTCACGGCGCTTACTCAGATCCTCTTCAGAAATATTAATGCCCTGAGCCTGCGCCACGGCGATCACCTCGCGTGCAAGCTTTTCACGGATAAAATCTGCCGATGGGCTGACCCCGGTCCAAGCTTTATAGCAGATCCCCAGAACGGCAGAGGATTGGTTTTCGCTGACATTGATCATATATTTCAGCCATTTTGCCCGGAGCATATCCTCAGGAATGCGGACATTGATCCCGGAGGCTTCAAACAGCTCCTTGATGCGGAGGACCCGTTCGGAAAGCTGTTTGTTTGTCTTTTCTCCAAATTGGATAAAAGCGCTTTTCGGGTCAAACACACAGGCGTTGCCCTTCTTTACAGAGCTGACCATCATAAGAGATGAGACGATATTTTCAGCGGGATACACCTCGGCTACGATCTCTTCTGCATCCACACCGTTGAGCGGTGCAAGGATCAGCGTATCCGGGCCAATCTGATTCTTCATATCTGTCAGTGCTGTGCGTAAGCCCATGAATTTGGGGATGATGATCGCCAAATCGGCATAACCGGTTTCCTCAGCGGGATCTACCAGATGAAAATCATATCGCTTTCCATTGGCAATCATGCCGTCCTGCTGAATGCGGCTGCGCCGAGGTTCACCGGCGATAATGCGCAGATCGCTGCCCAATGTGCTTTGCAGCTGCGTTGCCAGATAGGTACCGATGGCACCCAGACCAATCAAAGATACTGTTTTGATTTTATCCATTTGTATACTCCCAGTTTATAAAAATGTGTATAGAAATTATAAACCAGGACATGGTACAGAGCAAGCAGAGTTTAGAATTTTTTTATTTCTTCTCTCCGTGTAATCAAGTATAATAGGGACATGATCAATTTTCCGGAGGGCAAGGAAATGAGTCTAAAAAACAGGATCCTTCTGTCCAGTGCCGGAATGGTACTGTTTTCGCTGATCGTAATGATGCTGGTTGGGGGCAATGTGATCCGTTTGTTTTCACGGGGCGAACGGGTGGATGTCGTCATGGCGAATGAGGACTTTTCAGAGGCTGCCGCACTTCTTGCCGGGTATGACGGCACAGCATCCACATTTGCTGATTTGGCCGGAAAACTTGAAGGCACAGGCTATTGTCTGGCTGTTCTCTGTGACGGGCAGATGCTCTATACAAATTTCGGGTCTGACAACGAACATCTGTTTTCTCAGGCGGCCGAGCTGCCCTGGGGAGATATACCGGGAGCGGTGAGCGTATGGGGTGAGAATATAATCGGCCGCCGGCTGGGGGATAAGATCCTGATCGCAAGACAGATCGGCCGTGAGCCGCCGCAGTTTGACGGAGTTCCGCCGATTCTGCTGTCCTTTCTGGTCAGCGGATTGGCGGCGGTGATCCCGATTCTGCTTTGCAGTCAGATTTTTACCAATCGTGTATTCAAGCGTATTACCCGGCCGCTTGCGGAGCTTTCCGATGCCGCACGGCGGGTAGAGCAGGGCGATTTGACTCAGCCGGTATTGATACGCGGGCAGAATGAGTTTGCCGAGGTTTGCGAGACCTTTAATAATATGCAGCAGCATCTGCTCGCCGAGCGGGAGAAAAATGCCGCATATGAAAAAGTGCGCACAGATCTCGTGAGTGGAATTTCTCATGATCTGCGCACACCGCTTACCTCGGTCAAGGGCTATATCAAAGGCTTGCAGGACGGAATAGCATCCACACCGGAGAAGCAGAAGCAGTATCTGGCCGTTGCCTATGAGCGGGCCTGTGATATGGAAAAACTGATTGCCGGCCTTCTCGATTTTTCACGGCTTGAATCTGGGCGGATCCCCATGAAATTTGTCTATGCGGATTTGGGGGATTTTGCTTTGAACTATGCCGAGATGCTTCAGACAGAATATCGGCCGGAGGACGTCTGCATAGAGACGCAGGTCGCACCGGGGCGGCATCCGGTGTATATGGACGAGGGGCAGATGCGCCGGGTCTTGTCCAATCTGGCAGACAATGCCGTTAAGTACGCCGGCAGGCTTCCATTGAAGTTAAAGCTGCAGGTTTTTGATCAGGGAGATCAGGTTTGCCTGAGCTTTTCGGACAACGGAAACGGTGTGAAGGAAGATCAGCTGTCTCAGATTTTTGACGAGTTCTGGAGAGGTGACGATTCACGCAGCTCTCAAGGCGTTGGAGGCAGCGGATTGGGCCTGTATATTGTGAAGTACATTATTGAAGCACACGGCGGAAGCGTGCGTGCAGAGAACTGCGGGGGACTGAAGATCGCGCTCAGTCTGCCGCGTCGGGAGGAAAGCTATGAAAATACTGATCGTTGAGGATGACCCGGATATTGCCATTCTGGAGCAGGACTATCTCCAGATGAGCGATTTTGAGACGGAAATCATTGCGGATGGCACCGCGGCGGAGCAGGCAATCTTAAACGGAAAATATGATCTGGTACTGTTGGACGTCATGCTGCCGGGAAAGAGCGGCTATGATATATGCCGTACTGTGCGTGAGCTGGTCGATATGCCGATCCTTATGGTAACGGCACGTGACGAATCGGCCGATAAGATCCGCGGACTTGGACTGGGCGCCGATGATTATATTGCAAAACCCTTTGACCCGGCGGAGCTGGTCGCGCGTGTACGCTCTCATCTGGCCCGATACAGCAGATTAAAGGGCAATAAAGATACGGACAAACACGAGGATGTTATCTGCATTGGCGACTTGGAAATTTATTCCAGAAGCTGGAGCGTGCGGAAAAACGGCGCAGAGATCCGTTTGCCAAACAGGGAATTTGAATTGCTGCTGTTTTTGGCTGAGCATCCCAATATTGTTTTTTCGCGGGAGCAGCTGTTCGAGCGGCTGTGGGGCTTTGATTATATGGGTGACAGCGCAACAGTTACTGTACATATCAACCGTATCCGTGAAAAAATAGAAGCTGATCCCAAAAATCCAAAGATCATTGAAACGGTATGGGGCGCAGGATATAAATTGAACAAATAGCATGGTCAGCCTTTGGCAGGTGGTATATCCTTGCCGAAGGCTGTTTTTTTCTATTCTGAGAAAATTTAGGAACTGTTAATAAACTTGCCTATGCATGTTAATATTTCGCCCGTATACTCCATTCAGAACAATTCAGGAAAGGATGACTCAGATGAATTTTCTCAGGAAACGGCTAGGTGAAGTGTTTGCCGGCAATGCTGGATCTGCAGCCGGGAAAAAACTGCCGCGCAAGCGCCTTGTGATCGTTGTTGCAGCAGTGCTGGCCGTCTGTATTCTTTTGCGCGTTTTTTTGCCCTCCTCAAAAAATGACCGGCAGGCAGAGCTTCCGGCGTATACCACAGAGGCTCCGGAAAAGCGGGATATAACC
>CAKTGW010000114.1 GCA_934561725.1 uncultured Oscillospiraceae bacterium | reverse complement strand
GCTCCTGGTAGACGATATTCAGTTCATTTCCGGAAAAATGGGCGTACAGGAGGAATTTTTCCATACCTTCAACTGCCTGTATGAAGCCGGAAAACAGATCGTCATCACCTCTGACCGGCCTCCATTGGATATGCTGAAGCTTGAAGACCGTCTGCGCAGCCGCTTTGAATCCGGCCTGATTGCTGACGTGCAACAGCCCAATATGGAGACACGCGTGGCGATCACCCGCAATAAGGCCATGCAACTGGGCATGATCCTGCCGGACGATGTAGTCAATTACATAGCCGAAAACGTCACGGCCAATGTCCGCCAGATTGAAGGTGTAGTCAAGCGCCTCACCGCATATAAAGCCATTCTGGACGATAAAATTACCATTGAGTCCGTCAAACGCGCCATTAAGGACGTGATCCGCGTGGGTACCTATATCCCTACGCCGGACGTGATCATTGAAGAAACCGCCCGCTACTATTCCATTGATCCCAGCGAGCTCCGGGGCCAGCGCCGCAGTAAAAATACCGCCACGGCCCGCCAGGTCAGCATGTACCTTATGCGCAGTCTGACTAATCTGCCCCTCACGGATATCGGTGAAGAATATGAGGGCCGCAACCACTCTACCGTACTCAGCTCTATCCGAAAGGTAGAGGAAATGCTCAAAAAAGACCCGGACATGAACTCCACTGTAAGAGATATTACAAGCAATATCAACTCCCGAAACTGAACGGGACTTTTCCACAATCTGCCGTTGAAAACCTGTTAACTTGCTGTTGAAACACAGTTGAAAATTTTGAGCCCAAAATCCCATGTTTAAAACACAAAAATTCCCAACATTTTCATCAACATGAAAAATTCAGTCTTTTCAATGGCTGAAACCACTTTTCAACATAAATTTCGCCTACTACTACTGCTACTACCTAAACATCTATTCTGTTCTATTTACGGGAGGACCACCTACACATGAAATTTACCTGTGATAAAAACGAACTGAACGCCGCCATTGTAAAGGCATCGCGCTCCTGCGCACAGAAAAGCTCGATCCCCGCACTGGAAGGTCTCCTTATCGAGGCCGGCAACCGGGTGACCATCACCGGCTTCGATTTGAAAAGAGGCATTTACACGACCATCGACGCCGATATTCCCGAACCCGGCTCTATCGTTCTCAGCACCCGCCTTTTCGGTGAAATCATCCGCCGTTTCCCCGACGGAGAAGTGACCGTTGAATCCGCAAAGGATTTTATGACCACTATCAGCTGTGGAAAAAGCGAATTTAAAATCATGGGACTGGACCCGGAGGACTATCCTATCCTTCCGGATGTAGACTGCCGCAATAATCTGTCTCTTCCTCAGGGGACACTGCGGGCCATGATCAATGAAACGATCTTCGCCGTCAGTGATAATGAAGCCCGCCCTGTTTACACCGGCGCCCTGTTCGATATAGAAAACGATACTCTTACCGTTGTTGCCGTAGACGGCTACCGCCTTGCCCTCCGCAAGGAAGAGCTTGAAAAATGCGATATGGAAAAGGGAAGCTTCATCGTCCCCGGCTATGCTCTGTCCGATGCGGAAAAAATCTGCCAGGATGACACGGAGCCCGTCACGATCCATGTAGGCGAAAAGCACATTTCCTTTACAGCAGGAGACACTGTGCTCATCTCCCGCCGGATAGACGGTGAATTCCTCAACTACAAAAAGAGCATCCCCACTGAGTTTTCAACAAAGATCAGTGTAAAACGCACCGAGCTTGCCCGCGTGGTCGACCGCGTGAGCCTGATCATTCTGGATAAGATCAAATCCCCTCTGCGCTTTACCTTCGATTACGATATGATCCGTATCCTCTGTTCCACCTCTGTGGGCAATGCCGAAGATGTCTGTTTCTCCGGCGGCGACGGACAGGGACTGGAGATCGGCTTTAATAACCGCTATATGATGGACGCATTGAAGAATGCCCCGGCCGAGGAGCTGATCCTGAACCTCAACTCCGGTTCCACCCCCTGCGTGATCACCTCGGCTGACGGCAGCGACCACTTTACTTACATGATCCTGCCTGTACGTCTGCGGGCCGACTAAGGGAGAAAACTATGGAACAATTGGAGATCACAACCGAATTCATCAAGCTGGACAGCGCTCTGAAGCTGGCCAACCTGACACAGAGCGGGGGAGAGGCCAAGAGCATCATCCAGGAGGGCTATGTACTCGTCAACGGCGAGGTGTGTGCCCAGCGCGGACGCAAGCTGCGTCCGGGTGATGTGATCGAGCTTGCCGGACAGAAAATACAAATTGCCGGTGCATAAACATGCAGGTTAATTGTATAGAGCTGGAGAACTTCCGCAGCTATGTACAGAGCAGCTTTGCATTTTCTCCGGACATAAATGTCATAACCGGAGAAAATGCCCAGGGAAAAACCAATCTTCTGGAGAGCATTTATCTGCTTACCGGAACCAGAAGCTGGCGTACCCGCTTTGACAAGGAGCTGATCCGCTTCGACTGTCCCTTTGCGCGGATCCGTGCAGAGGTCTTTGCGGAGGAACGTGAGCAGAAGATAGAGCTGCTGCTCCGGCGGGGCCAGCGCCGGAAAATTTTGAAAAACGGCGTGTCGAAAACCTCCGCTGAGCTCAGCGGTACGTTCTGTGCCGTTCTTTTCAGTCCGGATGACCTGTCATTGGTCAGGGACGGCGCTCAAAGCCGGCGGAAGTTTATGGATGCTGCACTTAGTCAGCTGCGGCCCCAGTATGAAGCGCTGATCTCCCGATACAGCCGGTTATATGAACAGAAGAGCGCTGCCCTGCGTCAGGGGCGGGAGAAGCCCAGCCTGCTGCTTCCTCTGGGTGAGCTGTCTGAGCAGATGGGGGTACTGTCCGCACAGATCATCCGCTACAGGGCCGCATTTCTCCGGCGTTTGGAAGAAAAGGCAAAAAAGATCCACTACGAATTTTCCGGCAGCCGCGAGGAGCTGAGCCTCAGCTATAAGACGGTCTCTACGGTAACGGATCCTCTGGCTTCGGCTACGGAGATCTATATGCAGGTGGCTGAACATCAGAAAAACCATGAGCAGGCCGAGATCGACTCCGGAAGCTGCTTGACCGGCATCCATAAGGATGATATAGAAATTTGTTTGAATGGCGTCTCAGCCCGGATATTTGCCTCACAGGGGCAGGCGCGCACGGCGGCGCTGTCCATGAAGATGGCCGAGCGGCTGTTGTTTCTGGACGAGACCGGTCAGCCGCCGGTGCTGCTGCTGGACGATGTTCTCTCTGAGCTGGATGAGCGGCGACAGAGCTTTATTCTCAATCATATCGGCGGCGGACAGACCTTTATCACCTGCTGTGAGGGGGCCGAGATCGCCCGCCGCACAGGCGGACATGTGATGATGGTAGAAAAGGAGTAAAAACAGATGTATCTGCATTTGGGACGCGGTATTTTGGTCAGAAAAAGCGATATTGTTGCTATTTTTGATTTGGATAATTCCTCTTATTCCCATATTACCCGCAGCTATCTGACCCAGGCTGAAAAGGCGGGACAGGTTATCAGTGACTGCGAGGATCTGCCCAAAAGCTTTGTCGTTGTAGCTGCTCCTCATGGACAGCGGGTCTATCTGAGCCAGCTGAATTCGCTGACGCTCATGTCCCGTGCGGAAAACAGCAGCGGTATTTAAGGCCGCCCAAAAAACTGTAAATAATTTTCTGTGAAAGGAAATTTCGATAATGTCTGAAAATCAGGAAAAAGTCGTGCATGAGTATGACGCGTCGCAGATCCAGGTCCTTGAGGGACTGGAAGCTGTGCGTAAGCGGCCGGGCATGTATATTGGCTCTACGTCCTCCAGCGGCCTGCATCATCTGGTCTATGAGATCGTGGATAACGCCATTGACGAGGCACTGGCCGGTTACTGCACCCACATTACCGTGACCATAGAGCCCGGAGATGTGATCTGCGTTACGGATAACGGACGCGGTATCCCCGTGGATATCCAGGAGCAGACGGGCAAGCCTGCTCTGGAGGTCGTATATACTGTTCTGCATGCCGGTGGGAAATTCGGCGGCGGAGGCTATAAGGTATCCGGCGGTCTCCATGGCGTGGGCGCCAGCGTGGTCAATGCTCTCAGTGAATGGCTGGAGGTCTCCGTAAGCAAAAACGGAAAGATCTATCAGATGAAGTTCTCCCGCGGTGCAATCACACAGCCCATGACCATTGTGGGCGAGAGCACGGAGACCGGTACCATGGTGCGCTTCAAGCCGGATCCCGTTATGTTTGAAGAGCTGGTATATGATTACAGCATTCTTCATACCCGCATGCGCGAGCAGGCTTTTCTGAATGCCGGACTGCGTATCGATATTGCAGATAAGCGCTTCCCGGATGGCGAGCATGACGAGATGTGCTATGCCGGCGGTATCCGCGAGTTTGTCAGCTATATCAACCGAAATAAAACGCCGATCCACAGTGATGTGATCTATATGCAGGGGGAGCGTACCGGCTCCACTGCCGAGGTGGCCATGCAGTATAATGATGGCTACAGCGAGGTTATCGTCTCCTTTGCCAATAACATACATACACCCGAGGGCGGTATGCATGAGGAGGGCTTTAAGCGCGCACTGACTGCGGCCGTGAATGCCTATGGTAAAAAGACCGGTGTGCTCAAGGGCGACGATAAGGTAACAGGTGAGGACTGCCGCGAGGGCCTGACCTGCATTATTTCCGTCAAGCTGGAGAATCCCCAGTTTGAAGGTCAGACAAAGGCTAAGCTGGGCAACAGCGAGATCCGCACGCTGGTAAACAGTGTGGTCAGCGAAAAGCTCACGGATTTTCTGGAGGAAAATCCCGCCGTGGCCAAGATCATTCTGGACAAGGCAATGACGGCCTCACGTGCCAGAGAGGCTGCCAAGCGCGCCAGAGAGACCGTGCGCCGAAAGACCGGCCTGGAATCCGGACAGATGCCGGATAAGCTCCAGGAC
>CAKTGW010000113.1 GCA_934561725.1 uncultured Oscillospiraceae bacterium | reverse complement strand
GGACGGCATACCCATTCCGGATGCCATAACGGAGACGCGTGTACCCTTGTAGGTTCCGGTATAGCCCTGTACGCCGCGGACGTTGTTGACCAGCACAGCGTTTTCAAGATAGGTCTCTGCAATGAATTTAGAGCGCAGGGGATCGCCGGGCATCAGAACGGTCTTGCCGAAGTCGGCCGGCGTACAGTTGATATGGGGGGTGGGATAGTGAACCATGTTAGTTCTCCTTTCAGCTGTTATGCAGATTTAGAGTATATCACGTGCCACCGGCGTATAAAACAGCCGGCGGATCTCATCACGGTCGCGGGTCTGACCCAGTACCCACATGAGCTTGGTGACAACGGCCTCCTGGGTCATGTTATAGGCTTCAATCAGCTCAAAGCGCTGCTTGATCGTAAAGCCGACCTCATATACGGCCATATCGCTGCCCTCGTGGGGGACCTGTGTGGACATGACCAGCGTTTTGCCCGAGGAGAGCCAGTCGTCTATGGCCTCAATGAAACGCTCATTCTCATAGCAGGGAACGCCGCCGACCCCGAAGGAAGCGATCACAAGGGCGTCATAATGCTGCTTGAGGAAGGAGAAGATCTTGGTATCGGCGCCGGGGATCAGACGATAGACGAAAATATTGGGATCCAGCTTGAGATAAAAATCGGGATAGGGGGCAGTAACATGCTCCTCCACAAAAGAGATCAGCCGGCCATCGCGGATTTCAGCCACATAGGGGTGATCAATGCTGGAGAAGGCATTATAGCTTTTGGTGCACGTCTTGCGGGCGCGTGTGCCGAGAATGACCTTATTGTCAAAAACCAGGTGTACGCCGCAGGCAATATCACTGGAAGCATAGAGAAACGCATTGCGCAGGTTGCCGCGGGCGTCTGTGTCCCTGAAATAAATGGATTTCTGCGAGCCGGTAAAGACAATGGGCTTGCGGCTGTTCTGCACCATATATGAGACGGCGGCAACGGTATAGGCCATGGTATCCGTTCCATGGGTGACAACAAAGCCGTCGTAATCCATATAGTGCTCCTGGATGCATTTGGCTATGCCGATCCAGTGGCGGTAGTCCATATTGGTGCTGTCCAGATTGTACAGCTGCAGGGCTGTAACGCGGCAGATATTTTCAACTTCGGGTACATAGCTCAGAATTTCTTCAGAGGTGATACTGGGTGCCAGACCGGCAGACGTCGGCTTGGAGGCGATCGTACCGCCCGTTGCAATGAGCAGGATGTTCTTCATGATAAAGCGTTCTCCCAAACTTTTTCTGTGATAGTCGGCAGAATAAAGGGAAAATACCCGTTCATATCTGCCGAATACTATATAATTGTATCATCTGCGTATAAAAAAGTAAAGGCGTGAAAAAAGACCTGACATGCCGCAGCATATCAGGTCCTGAAGCATTATTTCTGAGCCAGATAGCAGACCACACAGGCGCCGGGGCCGGCGTGAGTGCCGATGGCACAGCCCACGGGGGCGATGATCTCGCGGGGGACAGAGCGGCGTTCTCTGAACATCTGCCGCAGAAGAGTGCATTTTTCCTCCAGAGCCGTGTAACCGAAATAGTACGGTGTACCGGGGACGATCGCAGCGCGTTCGTCCAGCAGGTCCAGAAGCTTTTCCAGAGCGTGCTTTACGCCGCGGCCCTTGCCGCGCAGCTTCAGTTCGCCGTCGGTAATTTCTATGATGGGCTTAAAGCCCAGAAGGGTACCGGCAATTTTGGCTGTCCGGGAGAGACGGCCGCCTTTGTAGAGATATTCCAGCGTGTCCACCATAGCAAAGAAGATCACACGGTCGGCCATCTCCGCCAGCTGTGCGGCAATGGCCTCTGCTGTCAGACCGCTTTCACGGAGAGCAACAGCCTGATCTACCAGAAGGCGGATACCCACGGCAACATTTTTGCTGTCTACAATATGGATGTCGGGGCAGTCTACGATCTGCCGCGCGATCATGGCGCTTTGTACCGTGCCGCTGAGCTTTCCGGAGAGAAGGATGACTACGGCGCTGTCGCCTGCGTCACGGATCTCTGTGAACAGCGGGATAAAGCTTTCGGGTGAGGGCTGTGAGGTGGAGGGCAGATGCTTGGAGATGGCCAGACGCTGATAGAAGGCCTCTGGTGTGATCTCAACGCCCTCCTTATAGGTTTTGTCACCAAAGGTGATGCTCAGGGGAATGATATGTACACCCAGCTTTTCAGCCTGCTGCACAGAGATATCCGATGAGGAATCGGTGATAATATGGATCATTTTTGTGTTTCCTGCCTTTCAGTCAGGGCCTCATCGGAGACCCGCTTGATAATTCTTTCCAGCTCTGCCAGTTCTTCCGGCGTGAACTTTTCATAGATATTTGCCATCATGGTGCGGATGAAACCGGCGTTGGTGCCGTAGTAACTGAGAAATTTTTCTGTCACCTTCAGACGAAATTCGCGTTTGTCCTCAGTAGAGGGGATTTTGACCGCGTAGCCTTTGGAGACAAGTGCGTTGATCCTGTAGGTCGCATTCGACTGGGAAATGTTTAAAAATTCTGCAAATTCTTTGATCGTCGGTTCGCCCAGCAGATAGATCACCTCGGCAGTGCTGGCTTCATTGGCACTCAGAGAGCAGCTGTGTGTACGGATCCGGCTGAACAGCGCTTTGTAATGCAGCAGACGGAATTGAAGATACAGTCGTTCAAATTCCTGTTCCAGCATGGCGGCGACCTCCTAAAAACTTCAAAATTTTTAATTAAAAAATTTTAAGTAATCATAGCATTTTAAAACGGCTTTGTCAAGAGTAAAAAAACAGAGCACTGTATTTTGGGTGAAAATACAGTGCTCCGTGAGAGAAAAGAGCAGGTCAGAACCGCAGATTTGTGTCCTTCACAAAATTTTGTGTGCCATACAGCACCAGTGCATCGGTAATGCCGTTTTCCACGGCGTACTCGATCACATCATCCTTGAAGAAGCGCAGATCGATCACATGGACTTCCGCATAATCCTCTGCAGGAAACTGAGAAAAGGTGTTGCCATAGGAGTCCTTGATGAGAAGGAGCTTGCCGCTCCCGCCGCTGCCGGCAATGACAGTTTGAGCCTGGTTGGAGTTCAGAAATACCGCATATTGATCGCTGCCGTCAAGGTACCTGCGCTCGTAGATACTGCCTGTTTCATACTGACCATTGTTATAGGAGACAGAGCGGTTCGGGTGCTTATACCATGCGGTGATCTCTTCTGCGGGAACAGTGGGCAGTGGGATCTTATTCCAGGTCGTGCCGTGGAAATTATCACAGAGGACCTCCTGCGTCCACTCATCTGACGCAGGCTCAATGCCGCGCCATGCGCAGTAGGCATAGTAAGCGCCAAGGCTCGTCCAATGATGGTCGGTACGGTAGTAGAGGCTTTCGCCGCTGTGTGCAGAGAGGGGAGACAGCACGTCCACTGTATCCACGCCTGCGTCGGTCAAAGCCCGGAGAATGGCAGAATAATCTGCCGTAGGGGCATAGGCGGGCAGCTTATCTGTCAGCACTTGGGCAGCCATGGGAACAAGGATCGTATTCATAGAAATGCCCTCTGCCGCCAGCTTTTTCTGTAAATTAGCAAGGGAGGCTGCGTTGGCTGAGACCTGCTTTTTACTGTAAGAGGTGAACTTGTCCATCAGATAATGGTCTTTGCAGATATAGACGCCGCCGCTCTCCCGCTTTCCTGCGGCCAACTCCATATAGGTTTTTATGGTCACCCAATCATCACGCAGAGGGATCTGATCGGTGAGATAGCTTTCCAGTTCATTGCTGAATTTTCCGGAAATAAAGTCCGCCGCAGTGAACTTGGGCTTTTGCGTCAGCGTGCGTTTTTCCCCTTCCGAGTAATACCGGTCCGGTACGACCAGCCCTGCCAGCGCAGAGATGGACAGCAGCAGGCAAAAGAAAGAGGTAATGATTTTATTTCTCATTTTTCTCACCTCAGAATCGGAAATACAGGAAGGGATTATAGCTGCCGCTTACCAGATAGGCCATGGCTATGGTCAGCACGCAGAGCAGGCCGCCGCAGTCAACCACGGTCAATACCCGCGGTCCCAACTCTGCGTTCAGCTTTTCATAGAAATGCCTGCCCAGCGGTGTGGCCGCCAGCGCGCAGAGTACCAGCATTGGCCCATAGGTCAGAAGAAGATACAGGCTGCCGCTGTCGCATAAGGTGCCGGAGAACATGGCTCCGCACCACGCAAAGCCATTGGAAATGTCCGTGAATGCAAAGAGTGTCCAGCTGACCGTTACCAGAGCCAGTGCGTAAATGTGCCGCAGTGATTTGGGCAGCTTTTTCAGCCAGCGGAGCAGGAATAGTTTTTCCAGCACAAGCAGCACGCCGAAATACATTCCCCATAGGACGAAGTTCCAGCTTGCCCCGTGCCAGAAGCCGGTCAGCAGCCAGACAATGGCAATATTGCGGAGCTGCTTTGCCAGGCCGCCCTTATTGCCGCCGAGCGGGATATATACGTAATCCCGAAACCAGGTGCCCATAGAGATATGCCAGCGCCGCCAGAAGCCGGTGATGCTGTCGGCCAGAAATGGGTAGTTGAAATTCTCCAGAAAGCGGAAGCCCAGCATCCGGCCCAGACCGATGGCCATATCGGAGTAACCGGAGAAGTCAAAGTAGATCTGGAATCCGTAGGCGATGACGCCCAGCCATGCCGTCAGCATTGTGGGAGTGGTCTGTGCGGATGCTGCCTCCCAAAGCAAGCCAATGTTATTTGCCAGCAGCACCTTTATTCCGATGCCGCAGGCGAAGCGCTTTACGCCGTCGGCAAAGAGGTCGGCCGTACAGTCCCAGTGCTCCAGCTCTTCCGCTACCGTCTGATAGCGGACAATGGGGCCGGCAATGAGCTGGGGAAACAGCGTCACATACGCGCCGAAATTGATGATATTCTTCTGCGCTTTTGCTTCACCGCGATAGACGTCGATGGTGTAGCTCATGGTCTGAAAGGTATAGAAGCTGATGCCGATT
>CAKTGW010000112.1 GCA_934561725.1 uncultured Oscillospiraceae bacterium | reverse complement strand
GCTTCTCTGCTGAGATGACCCGCCGCCATAATGACGCCAATATTCTGGCCATGGGTGAGCGTGTGCTGGGACCCGGTCTGGCTCTGAAAATCGTGGATACCTTCCTGAATACGCCTTTTGAGGGCGGGCGCCATGCACGGCGGATCGATCTGATCTCCAAAATCGAGGAAAAATGAGATTTCTTGTCTTGCGAAGGGAGTGATCCGGCACGGCTTATAAACCAAAAGATATATACAGGGGAAGGCTGCGCCTGCGCCCCTTTATTATGATCCCGCTGGGGATTCTGCTGTTTTTGCTTCTGGTTTTTCTCATGCTGTTTTATGGCCTGCAGCGCTATATTGTCTATGGACAGGACGGCGTCTATCTGGATTTCAGCGGCGGGCAGCCGAATGTTGAAGGACCGGCCAATATTGTGACGAATGTTCATGCAGAGATCGTATACGACAGCCCGGATTACTCGGATATGAACACAACGGCAGGTCAGGACCTAACACCAATCAAAGCACTGTATCTTAGTGCGTCCTCTGTTACGGCTGAAAAGCTGGGGGATATACGCGGACAGATGGAGTCTATGGGTGCCAATGCACTGATTCTGGAGATGAAGGACCCACAGGGTATGCTGAGCTGGAATTCGGACGTGCAGATGGCCGTATCCTATGGAACGAATGGCAGTGCAGATCTGGCAGAGAGCCTGCACTTTTTGAAGGAGCAGGGCGTTTATCTGGTTGCACGGATCAGCACCTGTGTGGACGAATATATGGGGCTGCGCAATACGCCTCTGGCTTTGGCGACCGCTGAGGGCCGAGTGTACAGCGATGACAGCGGCATCTGGCTGGATTTCTCAAATGCTGAAGTGCAGAGTTATACGGCTGAAGTAGCCAAAAGTCTGCTGCGGTTGGGCTTTGATGAGATCATGCTGGCTAATTTTGAGCATCCGGTGCTGAGCAGCGGTGTGGAGCTGGCCTATTCTCAGCAGAGCTCCATTGCGCTGACGCCCACGATCATCATCTCCGGCTTTGCCCAGTCCATGCGTGATGCTGTGGATGAGGTGGGTGGACGGCTGTCCGTTTTCTGCGATGCAAATTCTTTTCGCAGCGGGCTGGATGAGCAGACCGGCCAGAACCCGGTTTTGTTCGGTAAAATATTTGACCGCCTTTACTGGACGACAGACGGCAATGCGTTGTCCTCGGACATGGAGTTGGCAGCGCAGGCTATACCCAGAAACGAACTGGCCTCACGGTTTGTACCTATTCTGTTTGCCACGGGCAGCACAGAAAGCTGGGTCTATCCCATTAGTTAAAACAGGCAGACATTTTTGTCTGCCTGTTTTTTATGCTTCCAGTACGGCTCTCAGCTTTTCCAGCGCTTTTTTCTCAATGCGCGATACATCCCGCAGCGGCTATTGTAAGTGTGGTGCGGAAGAGGGCGGTGCACACCGGAAAAAAATACGGATCTCCCGGCTGTCAGTCAGCTCTATGCGTTCGATCAGACTGACCAGGATCTCCCGATTGCCCGGAATGGAATCAATAAAAGACCGCACTAATTCTTCCGCCTTTCCGGTCTGGGCGATGGGGAGGCTCTTCTGCGGTTCCTGAATTTTGAGCTGCGCTTCTGTCTGCCGGCGCTCTGTATTGAGCCGGGTAAACAGCCGGAGATAGTCCGCTTCCGGCAGAAGGCCGGAGAGCCGGTCGGCATACATGCGGTCAAAAGCCTTGTTCAGAACAGCGAGACGGCTTTTCAGAGCGGCGCTGTCTGCGGCCTCGGCCTGTGCGGACTTTGCGGCGGCGAGCTCTGCAATAGGAAAAAGCAGGTGAGAGTCAGGCGGCCAACTGCGGAAAAGTGCCTGTATCCGGGAGAGAACAGCGTCCATTACCGCAGTTTCCCGGATACAGTGAGGAGTGCATATGTGCCTTCTGGCCGTGCGCTGATAGCTGCGGCAGACGAGGTACAGTACATCCTCGCCCTTTGCGTTGGGGCGGTTCAGTACGGCCAGCGGATGGCCGCACTCGCGGCAGAAGATAAGGCCCTTGAGCGGAAAATCATAGGTGCGGCTCCGGGTGTGTTTGCGGCTGTCAACCAGCATACGCACCTTGTGGAAGCTTTCGGCATCTACCAGCGGCTCGTGGGTATTTTCGACAACGATCCAGTTTTCGCGGCTTTGATGCAGACACTTCTTGGATTTGTAGCTGATTTTTATCTGCCGCCCCTGTACCATGCTGCCGATATAGGTCTCATTTTGCAGCATATCAGAAATGCGCTCACTGCTCCACAGTCCGCTGCAGGCTGTGTTCCGGCCGCAGTAGACAGCGGGAGAGGGGATGCCCTCTTCATTCAGCGCAGCGGCTATTTTGCGGCAGCTGACGCCGTTCAGCGCCATGGAAAAGATCCGCCGGACGACGGGAGCGGCGGCCTCATCAATAACGATCTTGTTTTTCTCCGTAGGGTGCATTTTGTAGCCGTACACCGGCTTGCCGCCGATAAATTGCCCTCTGCGCTGCTTATCCCGCTTGACGGACTTGATCTTCCGGGAGATGTCCTTTGCGTACATATCATTCATGATCGCGCGAAAGGGCGTGATGTCGTTTGCACTGGATTCCACGCCGGTATCGATGCCGTCCAGCAGGGAGATGTACCGTACCCGATGCTCCGGAAAGTACCGCTCCATATAATGGCCGGTCATAATGTAGTCGCGCCCCAAGCGGGAGAGATCCTTGGTGATGACCAGATCGATCCTTTTGGCTTCAATATCGGCAAGCATCCGTTGAAATGCCGGACGGTCAAAGCTCGTGCCGCTCCAGCCGTCGTCAATATAGATATCATAGACCTGTAGCTCCTGCTCCTGTGCAAATTTTTCCAGCATAGTCTGCTGATTTTTGACGCTCTGTGACGGCCCTTCGCTCTCATCCTCCTTTGAAAGCCGGATATATAATCCTGCGCGGCAGGCTGCAAGACTGTTGACCTCTTGGAACATTGCTATTCTCCTGTCTCCGGTGCGGAAGAGAGTGGGTGTGTTCCGCAGGGAGGAAAGGACAGCTTGTTTCGGAGAAAAATTTGGAAAGATTCCCGGAGCAGCTCGTCAGGGGCAGGACCGCCGGTCGTATATATGCAGGTGACGGTGACAATTTTGCTTTTCATGGCACACCTCCTGCATAAAGACTATGAGGAAACAGGACATAAAAAGAATCCGCATCGAAAACCAATGCGGATTCTTGAAATAAATTTATTTGACCAGATAACGCCAGAGCAGTGTTACGGTCTGTGCGCGGGTACAGCCGCTGTTGGGACTGAAAACAGTGCTGCTCATGCCGTTGACGATCTCTTCTCCGGCAGCCCACAGCACGGCAGTGCGGTAATAGGCACTGTCCGCTACGTCGGTAAAGGGATTCTTTGCAGAGCTGGCCGGAGCACCGGCAGCACGCCAGAGCAGTGTGACAGCCTGCGCGCGGGTGACAACCGCATCGGGGGTGAAGGTGTCGGCGCTGGTCCCCTTGATAATGCCCTGTTCAGAGGCCCACTGGACGGCCTTGCGGTAATAGGCATCGGCGGAGACATCACGGAAGGGATTTGCCTTTCCGGCGGGCTCGGGACTGCCCAGTGCACGCCACAGGAAGGTGGCAGCCTGTGCACGGGTGCAGCTCTGGCCGGGGGTAAAGGTGGTGGAGGTCGTACCGGAGGTGATGCCCTGATCGATGGCCCAGAGAACAGCCTGGTAATACCAGTCAGCGGAATGCACATCCGTGAAGGGATTGACAGCCCGGGCAAAGGTGGCCGTTACGATCACAGCAGAGGCTGGCATGACAAAGCTGTATTTGCCGTTCAGCAGCGTCACACTTACGGATGCGCCCTTTTCTGTGGTGACTGTGAGCTTATCCAGAGTGTAACCGGCGTTGGGCTTGACGGTGATATACACGGTATCGCCCTTGGCGGCTTTTTCCGCGCTGGCTGCCGCTGTGCCGTTGGATGCAGAGGAAGAGGTGATGCGGTAGAGCGTCTCAATGCTGCTGCCTCCTCCGCCACCGCCTCCGCTGCTGCCGGTGGACTCAAAGGCTGCGGTGACGGTTACATCGGCTTCGGGCATCTCAAAGCTGCGCTCTGCGGAGATGGTCAGCGAATGCTCAACGGATTGGCCGTCCGTCCAGATGGCGGACAGGCTCTTGAGCCGGTAGCCGGAGTTGGCAGCGGCGGTAATCGTTACCTGTTCCCCGGCAATCGCCTGCACCGGCTGTGTGCTTACGCTGCCGTTGGAGGAAGATGCACAGGAGACAGAGTAGAGCCGGCTGCCGATAGCCGAAATATGGGCGTCTGCATGGAGTGCGTAGATCGTGCACGTCCAGGTGCCATCGTCATTTTTCTCGATTTTATCGAATTTGCGGCCGCTGATCGTCACGTCGGTCAGGCGGAAGCCGGGGGCGGCCTCTGAACGGAAAATCAGGGTCTCGCCCTCATAGACCTTGCCGTCTCCTGTTTTCCGAACCGATTGCTCATTGACCCAGCTCAAGCTGGCGCCGCTCTGATCCATGGATACCGTATATCCGACGATATCCTGGAAGCTGACACGGATATCCACTGTGGGCTCACTGCCGCCCAGCCCGTCAATGGTAAGCACATCGCCCTGGAAGGGGGCGTTCGGATCACCGGCGTTTTTCACGGTCTCGCCGTTGATCGTCCACTGCTTTACCATTTTTCCGTCAGCGGGGCTGGCTGTGATGACAACGGTGGTTCCGCCGCCTACATCGGTCTTGCCGGAGTCAAAACTGACCTCATCGCTGGTCGCACTGGTGATCGTACCGCCGCTGCCGTCAACAGAATATGTGACGGTATAGTAGCTCTGTGCAGCAAAATCAATGATAAAGCTGACGTTATCAGACAGGGAGGTAAAGCTGCGGGTCTTGCTGTGGTCACCGCTCTCCACGGTGCCGTTGATGGTCCATTTGTCGACCATGAAGTTGGCCTTGGGGGCGGCTGTGATC
>CAKTGW010000111.1 GCA_934561725.1 uncultured Oscillospiraceae bacterium | reverse complement strand
CTTTTCACGTCCGGAAAGGCCCACCAGTTCCAGCACATAAGGAACACGCTTGGCGATCTCTTTTTTGGATGCACCGACCACGTGCATGGCAAACGCCACATTCTCATACACCGTTTTATTGTCTATCAGGCGGAAGTCCTGGAAAATAATGCCCAGCGTCCGCCGGAGCTTCGGCAGACTTCTGCGTTTCATTTTGGTCAGATCGTAGCCATTGATATTGATTGATCCTTCCACCGGAACCAGTTCACCCGTCAGCATCTTGATTATTGTGGTCTTGCCACTGCCGGAGGGGCCGACCAGAAAGACGAATTCGCCGTCATTGATTGTAAGGCTGATATCGTCTACCGCGCGGGTCTCACCGTTGTTGTAGACCATGCTGACATTTTTTAATTCGATCATATGTTTCCTCCTGTGACCGGAAGAGGTAAAACTCAGTATTTTACGCCCTGGGAATTGAGATATTTCTTGACCATAAGCGCAACTTTGAACACGATCGCATCGTCAAACTCACGCAGATCCAGTCCGGTCAGCTTTTTGATCTTCTCCAGACGGTAAACCAGAGTATTTCTGTGAACAAAAAGCTTTCTGGAAGTCTCAGAAACGTTCAGGTTATTCTCAAAGAACTTGCTGATAGTAATAAGAGTCTCCTGATCCAGCGAATCTATGGGATTTTTCTTGAAAACCTCAGACAGGAACATCTCGCACAGTGTTACAGGCAGCTGATAGATGATGCGGCCTATGCCAAGATTTTCGTAATTGATAATGTTCTTCTCAACATCAAAGACCTTTCCTACCTCAATGGCAGTCTGTGCCTCCTTGTAGCGGTCCGCCAGCTCGCGCAGATGGCTTGCGGGCGTGCCGATACCGATGCAGGTTTTAACGCCAAGCTCCGTCTCCAGTGCTTTCTCCACGCCGGCGGCGATAGCATCCAGATCCTTGCTCTCAAAGGAGCCGTTCATCTCCTTGATAATAACAAGATCCGTCTCATTGATGTTCAGAACAAAGTCCTTCTGCTTGTCCGGGAACAGGTTCTGTACCGTCTCCATGGCGGCAACATTGGGCTTTTCGATCTGACGCACCAGAAAAACCGCCCGGGGGATATCCGTGATGAAATGCAGCTCCTTTGCACGGACATAAACATCACCGGGAAGAATATTATCGGAAATAATGTTCTTCACAAAGGTTGCGATATTGTGCTTTTCCTCATAGCTGGTCTTTGCCTCGTCAAAAGCCACGGACGCCATAATGCAGATGCACTTGGCAAACTCATCGCGGACGTCGACAAAAAAAGCATAGTCATACTGATTATTCACACTGCCCAACAGCTTATAAGTGCGGGTCTCAGAAGTGAAAAGCCTGTCCATGCTCTCACCGGCCAACGTCTGAACATCCTCAATACGGGAGCCAATCATGGAAAGCTCGCTGCAGGCAACCACGAATCCATCATAATCAACAATGCCGATGCAACGGTCAGTCGCCTCTTTCATCTGGACGATAACGCTCTGAAAAATCCTGCTTGACATATCTTTTTTCCTCCAACTCTGCATTATAAAGAGGTAATACACTCATCATTTTACATAATACACGTTTCGGTGGCATTTTTCAATAGATTTTTTCGATTTTTTTGTTAATAATTTCGGCCGGATTGTCAACTGGTATGATTCAAGCTGAAAAAAATGCCCTGTTTTATGCAATATATACATTCGTCAAAAGTGCCAAATAAATCTGAAAAAATTGCAATTATCGAGGAAAATCCCGTGTTTTTCTGCATAATTATTCAATTTTGCTTGATTTTTCTGAGTATTGACAGGCGTACAGTCTTCCCCGGAAGGGGCATTAGAAGCTCCATCATGGGGTGCGGCGCGCTTTCGATCTGCTTACCTTCTGCATTAAAAATTTCATCCGCCGTAAACGCAACCGGCTCTTCGCCCGGCGTCAGCAGCTCCAGCTGCTCGCCCCGGCTGAACTTATTGCGCTGCGTCAGGCGCCAGAGTCCGTTTTCTCCCGGTCCCTCTACCACCGCGCAGACCTCGGCGTCGGAAAAATACATGGAATCACCGTAATGCTGCCCCGGCATGCCGAAATAGAAGCCTGTACTGTAGCTGCGGTGACTGACCTTGTCCACCTCGCGGCGCCAGACCTCCGGCAGCGGCCGTCCTGCGCACGCCGCATCCACTGCATGCCGGTAAGCGCCTGTCACCGCCGCCGCATAATAGGCCGACTTCATGCGTCCTTCTATTTTCAGGCTGTTTACTCCCGCCGCCATCAGCTGTGGGATATACTCTATCATGCACATATCCCGGGAATTCAATATGTAGGTGCCGCCGTCCTCGCTGATCTCAAAGGCCTCGCCCGGGCGTTTTTCCTCGATCAGCTTGTATTTCCAGCGGCACGGCTGGGCGCAGGCGCCGCGATTGGCATCCCGCCCGGTCAGATAATTGCTCAGCAGGCATCTCCCCGAAAAGGATACACACATCGCCCCATGGACAAATGCCTCGATCTCCAGTTCCGGAGAAACATGGGCACGCAGCCCGGCGATCTCATCCATGCTCAGCTCCCGGGCCAGAACGACACGGGAAGCGCCCATATCCCAGAGTGCCTGAGCCGCCGCGCTGTTGACCACGCCCAGCTGCGTACTCACATGCAGTGCCAGCTCCGGCGCGTATTTTTTTGCCAGCGCGATCACGCCCAGATCTGCCACGATCAGGGCATCCACCTTCTGTTCACGGAGCTGCTCCAGAAACGGCGGCAGCTCCTTCAGCTCATCCTCGCGGGGAAGCGTATTGCAGGTCACATAGACCTTCTTCCCCATCTGATGAGCCAGCGCCACAGCCCGGCTCAGCTCATCCGCACTGAAATTTCCGGCTGATGCGCGCATTCCAAAGCGCTGACCGGCCAGATATACAGCGTCCGCACCATAGGCCAGCGCCATCTCCAGCCGCTCCATATCGCCCGCCGGAGCCAACACCTCGGGTCTTGCCCGGTTCAACTCAGTTCCCATAGTTCTGTGTTGCCACAAAGGCCTGATGATCACTGTAATTGCTGAAGAAGCGGTGTGTTCCCGTCTCGGTATCCAGCGCATAGAACAGATAATCCGTAGACGCAGGCTTCAGTGCCGCACGGATGGAGGCCATGCCGGGATTTGCGATAGGCGTCGGCGGCAGACCCTTGTTCTTATACGTGTTATAGGGCGAATCGATACTTGTCTCCGCCTCCGTCAGCACGGCCACGCGCTCCGGCAGAATATACTGGATCGTGGCATCGACCTGAAGCGGCATATCCTTATTCAGGCGGTTATAGATAACCGAGGCAATATTGTAGCGGTCATCATCATTGGCCGCCTCGCGCTCGATCATGGACGCCACTGTGATCAGCTCATCCACGGTCATGCCGCGCCGTTCTGTCTGCTCGATCATTTCGGCCGTAAAGCGATAGTAGAAATTATAGAGGAACTTATTGATCACGCTATAGGCCCGCTCGCCCTCGTAGAACTCATAGGTATCCGGGAAGAGATAGCCCTCCAGACGCTTGGCATCGCCCATCTTTGACTCATCTACAAAGGTATAGCTGAACTGGGAATTTGCTGCCGCCTCATAGAGATCGTCCTTGGAGCAGATATCCTTCTCCTCCAGAAGAGAGAAGATCTGTTCCATGGTATAGCCCTCCGGGAAGGTGATCTTTGTTGTCATCTGCGACGGACTTCCGGCAGTCATTTTCTTGACCAGAGCCCGGTAATCAAAGGCAGTGCTCAGCTCATAGGTTCCCGGATCCAGCTTGGTATCTGCATGAGAAAACAGCGAGAACAGCTTGAAAAGGAACTTGTACTCTATGATTCCCGCGTCCTTCAGCTGAGTGGCCACATAGTCCATATCCGCAGTCTGCACCGTGCTTTTACCGACCACATTGCCCTCATCATCCAGCTTGTCCACTTCCGTCTCAGTAAAGATCGTCTTGGGCAAGGTGACCGTTGCCGTGACCTCCGGCTTATTCAGAGCCAGAACATCAGACGCAAACATCCAGGCCATACAGGCCAGAATAATGCTGATGCTGATCACAAAAACGGCATACATCAGCCCGCCGAGACAGCCGATACGGCCGTCGCGCCGGGGCTTGATCGGCAGGTAGTCCCGCTCGTTTTCATAGTCAAATTCTTCATCATCTGCATCATCAGCCGGTTTTTCCGGCTCTGCCTTGCGTGGCGGGACAGGACGCTTTACCGGCGCCCCTGCCGGCTTCTGTACAGGACGCACCTCCTGCTGTCCAGGCTTCTGCGGCTGCACCGGCTCAGCGTCAGCGGTTGTCTCCTGCCGGATCGCTTCATCATGTCCGGCCTGCGGTGCGGCAGGCTCCGCGCGCCGATCTCTTCCCGGAGCGGAAGTTCTGCGCAGCAGCTCTTCCCAGTCAAAGTCATCGTTGAAGTTATTATTATCTGGCATAAATCTGCTCCTTAAAGTTTGCATGTAACGGTTCTATCCCGCGGTGCATAGTATGGCTCAGACAGAGGCGATGGCGCCCGCCTCTGGAACGCACCAGAGAACATTCCCCATCCGCCGCGCGGGATCAGGGGGCTGTCACCATTATTAAACAGCGCGGAGAAAGGGATTACTATGTGCTACGGAAATAACAATGGCTGCCTCTGGATCCTCATCATCCTCATCATTCTCTTTGCCTGCGGCGGATGCGGCAATTGGGGCGGCTGCGGCTGCAACAACGGCTGTGGCTGCAACAATGGCTGTGGCTGCAACAATGGCTGCGGCTGCGACAACGGCTGCGGCTGCGGCTGCTGACCAGGACATAGTCCGGCGCCCGGCCGGACAGGAATACCGCTCTTCTGGATCCATGCGGCGGGGCCTTTTCAAGGCCTCGCCGTTTGCAATTCGGTCACAACACAGTCTACCCGGCGGTCATAGGGCTCTCTGGGTACAGCATCCATAAGCAGTTTTTCCCGGCAAAGCCCGGTAGTAAAAATGCCCGGATACTTTTCAAGATAGCGGTCATAGTAGC
>CAKTGW010000110.1 GCA_934561725.1 uncultured Oscillospiraceae bacterium | reverse complement strand
GCGTAAGCCCTTCTGCATCAACGAGGCCTGCCCGGCGTTTGTGTCGGAGGATAAGCGCGGCTATAAGCGCCGTGCAAAAAAGAGCGCGGAGGATCCGGCCGGTGAAACGGCAGAGAAGAAGGAGGCCGCGCCTGCTGCTGAGGCAGAGAGCAAGACAGAATAAAACAGGGAGAGTATGATGGAAAAAGTAACGGTGATCGGCGCCGGCCTGGCCGGCAGCGAGTGCGCATGGCAGCTGGCGCAGCGGGGGATCCCGGTGCGCCTGATCGAGATGAAGCCGCAGAAAATGACGCCGGCCCATGTGTCGCCGTATTTTGGCGAGCTTGTATGCTCCAATTCTCTGCGCAGTGATGAGCTGACCAACGCTGTGGGTCTGCTCAAGGAGGAACTGCGGCGTATGGGTTCTCTGATCATGCAGTCGGCCGACGCGAACCGCGTAGCGGCGGGCGGCGCTCTGGCTGTGGACCGTGTGGGCTTTGCCAAAACGATCACGGAGCACATCCGTACCCATGCGCTGATCGAGGTCGTAGAGGATGAGTGCACGGTGATCCCGGAGGGGCAGGTAGTTATTGCCACAGGGCCGCTGACCAGCGATGCTCTGGCGGAAAAAATTGCCGCTCTGTTTCCGGAGACCGGCAGCCTCAGCTTCTTTGATGCAGCGGCGCCCATCGTCACGCTTTCCAGCGTGGATATGGACAGCGCATTTTTTGCCTCCCGCTATGATAAGGGTACGGCCGACTATGTGAATTGCCCCATGACCAGGGATGAATATCTGGCCTTCTGGAAAGAGCTGATCTCTGCCCGGGAGGCAGAGGTGCACGGCTTTGATGACGGCGGCGTGTTTGAGGGCTGTATGCCTGTTGAGGTCATGGCAAGGCGGGGCGAGGATACGCTGCGTTACGGTCCGCTGAAGCCGGTCGGCCTGCGTGATCCCCGCACCGGCGCCGAGAGCTATGCGGTGGTCCAGCTGCGCCGGGACAATGCGGAGGGCAGTCTCTACAATATTGTCGGCTTCCAGACGCATTTGGCCTTTGGCGAACAGAAACGTGTGTTTTCCATGATCCCGGCACTGAAAAATGCGGAGTTTGTGCGCTATGGCGTGATGCACCGCAATACATATCTGCGTTCTCCGGAGCTTCTGGACCGCTATTACCGTCTGAAGAGTGAGCCGCGGATCGCCTTTGCCGGACAGATGACCGGTGTGGAGGGCTATGTGGAGTCCTGTGCGTCCGGTATGCTGGTCGGTCTGGAAACAGCGGCGCGCCTGCGTGGGATGGAGCCGCTGAATTTCCCAAAGGAGACGGCTATCGGTGCTCTGGGGCTGTATATCTCAGAGGGAAGCGTGGGCGATTTTCAGCCTATGAATATCAATTTCGGCATCATTTCGCCTCTTGGCTATCGGGTCAAGGGCAAGCGGAATAAGAATATGGAGATCTCCAAACGTGCTCTGGAGATCATTGACCAGAAAATCAGTGAGGAAAGCTTTAAATGAGGATCATTATAGATGCAATGGGCGGCGATAATGCCCCCGCAGCGGCAGTGGAGGGCGCACTGGATGCAGCCAGCGAATTCGGCGTTGATATCACGCTTACCGGTGATGCAGCGGCTATAGCCTCCTGCCTGGCCGCAAGGAATGTCCGTGCGGATGGCGAGCATATCCGTGTAGTCCCCACAACAGAGGTCATCACCATGGAGGACGAGCCCAGCATGGCCGTGCGCATGAAGAGCGATTCTTCCATGTCCGTGGGTCTGCGCCTGCTGGCACATGATGAGGGTGATGCCTTTGTGTCGGCCGGCAGCACCGGCGCGCTGCTCAGCGGTGCAACGGTGGTCGTGCGGCGGGTAAAGGGGATCCGGCGCGCGGCGCTGGCTCCGGTTGTGCCCAATACGGGTCATGGCGTGCTGCTGATCGACTGTGGCGCCAACCTGGAATGTACGCCGGAGTATCTGCTGCAATTTGCCTATATGGGCTCTTTCTATGCCAAAAATATCATGGGACTGGAAAATCCCCGTGTGTCTCAGCTGAATATTGGCGTGGAGGAGTGCAAGGGCGGACAGAACCAGATCGCTGCCTATAAGGCGCTTACGGCAGCAGGAGAGGCCGGACGAATCAATTTTACGGGAAATATTGAAGCGCGGGAGGCTATGCTGGGCCAGACGGATGTGCTGGTCTGCGACGGTTTTACCGGCAATATTTTCCTGAAAACAGTGGAAGGTACGGCGCTGTTCCTGCTGAAGGAGATCAAGACGGCGTTCCTCTCCAGCATGAAAAGCAAGCTGGGCGCACTGCTGCTGAAGGACGGCGTTGTAAAGATCAAGGAAAAGGTAGACGTCAGCGAAACGGGCGGCACGATCATGCTGGGACTGCGCAAAACAGTCGTTAAGGCCCATGGCAGCTGCAATGCCCGCGCCTTCCGCAGTGCGATCAAGCAGGCGATCGGCTTCGTAGAGGCGGATGTGATCGGTGAGATCGAGCGGAATATAGAATACATGAAACTGGACAAAGAGTCTTGACAGAGAGATTCGATGTGCTATTATGTTGCTGAATCACTTGAAGGGAGACAAAAACAATGGATAGAAATTCTGTTTTTGAAACAGTCAGAGATCTGATTACGGATATTACTGATGTGGAGGACATCTCTGAGGAGAGCAGCCTGATCGACGATCTGGGTATTGATTCCGTTGATCTGGCAGAGCTGGTTCTGGCCAGCGAGGAAGAGTTCGATCTGATCCTGCCCGATGACAAATCTGCACGCCAGACACTGATGGACGAGGTGCGCGCGCTGGAAACTGTGGGTGATCTGGTGGACTATATTATCAGATTCAAGGAGATGCAGGCCTAAGTGAAAGAGCTGGAGAGCAGACTGGGGTACGTCTTTAACGACCATTCCCTCTGCAGCGGGGCTATGGTTCACAGTTCTTATGCCAATGAAAACCGTCATCTGGGGCTGGAGAGCAATGAGCGGCTGGAGTTCCTGGGCGACAGTGTGCTGGGGCTTGTGGTCGCCCGCCATCTGTTTACGCAGTGCCCCGGTATGCCGGAGGGACGGATGACCCGTCTGCGGGCAGAGCTTGTCTGTGAGCAGAGCCTTTATGGTGTAGCGCAGCGTCTGGAGCTGGGAAAATATCTCCTGCTCGGTAAGGGTGAGGAGCTCACCGGCGGCCGGGAACGCACGTCGATCCTTGCGGACTGTGTTGAGGCACTGATCGCCGCTATGTATCTGGACGGCGGCATGGATGTGGCCGCGGACTTTATCTGCCGCATGATCCTGAAGGGCTTTGATCCCAAAGCCCATGTTACGAGCGCTGACCACAAAACAGAACTGCAGGAGCTTGTCCAGCGCAAGAGCGGACAGGTGCTGGCCTATGAGATGGTCGGTCAGTCCGGGCCTGATCACTGCAAAACCTTTACCGCACAGGTGACACTCAACGGTGTGCCGATCGGACGCGGTGAGGGGCACAGCAAAAAGGAAGCAGAGCAGGCGGCGGCCTGCCGTGCGCTTCAGGAGCTGAAAAAATGAGGGAGCGGATCATTCCCGTTTTCATACCGCATACAGGCTGCCCGATGGACTGCGTCTTTTGTAATCAAAAGCGCATCTCAGGCAGCCTTTTGCCTGCCGGTGCAGCGGATGTACGGCGGGAGACAGAGGCGGCGCTGAAAAGGCTGCCGCCGGATGCCCGTCCGCAGATCGCTTTTTATGGGGGTAGCTTTACGGCGATTCCCATGGGGCAGCAGAGAGAGCTGCTGGAAAGCGCACAGGATTTCATCCGGGCTGGACGGGTATCCTCTATCCGGCTGAGTACGCGGCCGGATGCAATCGATGCAGAGCGTCTGGCGTTTCTGCATGAGTACGGCGTAGAGACCATAGAGCTGGGCAGCCAGTCCATGGATGACGGCGTATTGCTGGCGTCCAACCGCGGACACACGGCCGCGGATACGGTGCGCGCGGCGGAATTGATCCGCAGTTCCGGGTACAAATTGATTTTACAGATGATGACCGGACTTCCGGGCTCTGACGATGAGAAGGATCTGGCTACGGCCCGTGCGATCCTGCCGCTCCGGCCGGACGGCGTGCGGATCTATCCGACCGTGATCGTCCGGGATACGGCGCTGTATGACATGTGGCGCGCAGGAAGCTACAGGGAGCATACGGTGGAGGATGCCGTGCGGGTCTGCGCCCGCATTTTGCCTTTGTTTCAGGCGGCAGGAGTGCCGGTCATACGGCTGGGACTCAATCCTACGGATGAACTGTCCGGCGGCGGAGCCGCGGCCGGCGCCTATCATCCTGCGCTGGGCGAGCTGGTCCTGGGGCGGATCTTCCGTGAGCAGGCGCGCGGCCTGCTGGAGCCTTTGCGCGGGGCAAAGCAGGTCATATTGTCCGTGCACCCGTCCCGTGTTTCCGCAGCCATCGGTCAGAAAAAATGCAATGTTGCCTATTTTTGCGAAACAATGGGCATACGATCGCTGAAAATCGTCGGAAATGAGGAAAATAGAGAAGAAATCCGTGTGGTTTCCGTTGCAAAAGCCTGATTTTTAAGATATACTACATTTTGTATCTTTATAATTATTTTGAGTATTTCGCACAAATTGAGGTGTTCATGTGTATTTAAAAGCGCTGGAAATTCAGGGCTTTAAGTCGTTTCCGGATAAAACAACGCTGAGCTTTGAAAAGGACATTACTGCCATTGTCGGCCCGAACGGCAGCGGAAAATCAAATATTTCTGACGCTATTCTGTGGGTCATGGGCGAGCAGCGCTCAAAGGCCCTGCGCGGCGGCAAAATGGAGGATGTCATTTTTGGCGGCACCGAGAAGCGCAGTGCGATGGGCTTTGCACAGGTCAGCCTGATCTTGGACAACAGTGCCCATCTGCTCAATATGGACACCAGCGAGGTCATGATCACACGCCGCTATTACCGCAGCGGTGAGAGTGAGTATTATATCAACCGCGAGAGCGTGCGGCTGCGGGACATCAACGAGCTGCTGATGGATACCGGACTGGGACGTGACGGCTATTCTATTATCGGACAGGGACGTATCAGCG
>CAKTGW010000109.1 GCA_934561725.1 uncultured Oscillospiraceae bacterium | reverse complement strand
GCTCCACATGCCGCGTAGTGTGCCGGCCGCGGCCCAGCTTTTCGCTCACATCCCCCACAGCCAGGTCGAACTCCGGTGCGATCACATTCAGAATGCTAGATTTTCCCACACCGGAATTTCCTGTAAATGCACAGGTCTTTCCCGCAATATAATCCAGCAGTTCTTCCTTTCCTTCACCGGTCTCTGCACTGGTACGGATGACCCGGTAGCCTGTCTTGCTGTAAATATCATACAGCTTGTCACCGGGATCCAGATCCGTCTTATTGATGCAGATCAGCACATCGCATCCGGCCCGCTCTGCAATAACCGCAACCCGGTCGATCAAAAAGGGATCCGTGACCGGGATCACGCCTGAAGCCATGATCGTCAAGACATCCACATTGGCCACAGCCGGCCGGATAAAGTGATTTCGCCGCGGATAGACCTTTACAAGAGTCCCCTTGTCACCATCAGTTTCTATCTCTACATCGTCGCCCACCAACGGACTGACTCCGTCGATCCGGAATTTTCCCCGCGCGCGGCAGGCATAATTCCGTCCCTCCGAACTCACATAATAGAATCCGCTGAGCGCTTTTGTGATGACTCCCCTGCTCATAATATGTTAGTTTGCTCCTCCCGGTTCAGGTGACTCCTCGGCAGGACCGGTGGAGACCTGAAGATATATCTTTGTACCCGGATCGACCATCGTCCCCTGGGCTGTGCTCTGCCAAATAACGGTATTGGCCGGATAATCACTTTCGACCTGGGTCACGGTGCCCAGCTCCAGTCCCCGCTCTGTCAGACGTGAGCGTGCGCCATTCACAGTAAGTCCGATCACATTGGGCACCGCTACCGGCTCTACTTCCGGACCATCGCTGACCTTAAGATACACAGTGGAGCCCACGGAAATGCTCTCGCCCTCTCCGGGACTGCTGCTGATCACAAAGTCCTTGGTAATATTATCATCATAGACCCGCTCGATCTCTACCAGCAGCCCCGCCGCCTTGAGCTCCTGTTCAGCTGCGCGGTATTCCTTGTTGTATACGCTGGGGATTGGAACCATCTGTATGCCGCTGGATACGGTAAGGGTAATATCTATACCCTCACTTTTCTTTGCATAGCTTTTATTGGACGCAATGCTCTGGTCGATGATCATATTCTCAGCCGCATCAGCGTCCGGCTTATAGACCACTTCAAAATTAAAGATATCCGTAAACTGTGTATTGTTCAGAATATCCGTATAGTAGCTGCCGACAAAATTGGGGATCTGTATGCGTTCGGCCTCCTGAAACATATCCTTGATCAGATACTGCCATAGGAAGGTGCCCAGCACCAGCATGAACATGACAATGCAGAACACACCGGACCACATGCTGACCTTGCGGCTACGGCGGCGACGGCGTTCATAGCTCTTTTTGTCCAGCTCGACACCATGGCCGACCGGTGCCACCTGATTTTCCGCCTCGGCGGGAGAGACGCTGCTTTCGCGCCGCAGTACGGTGCGGCTGTTTTTTTCCTTACGGAAATGCTCCAGAGCCGCCAGCATTTCATCTGCCGTCTGGTAACGGTCAGCCGGATCTGTCGCCATGGCCTTCAGAATGATCTGCTCCAGTCCCTCCGGAATCTCCGGATTGACCGCTCTGGGCGCTTCAAACACACCATTTATATGCATCACCGCCACTGAAACCGCACTTTCCCCAACAAAGGGCAACCGACCGGTGAGCATTTCATAGAGAATGATACCTAAAGAATACAAATCGCTTCTGGCATCGGCAGGCTCGCCCTTGGCCTGCTCCGGGGAGATATAGTGCACAGATCCCAGAGTCTCCTGCGTGTTCGGATTCGGCCCGTCCTGCAGGCGCGCAATGCCAAAATCGGCAACCTTTACACTGCCGTTTTTCTCCACCATAATATTGTGGGGCTTGATATCCCTGTGAATGATCCCTTTGGAATGGGCGTGACTGAGTGCCCGGCAGATCTGCGTTGCAAAATGCAGCGCTTCTTTCCATGTGAGCACGCCCTTGCTGTTCATATACTGCTTGAGGTTGATCCCCTCGACCAGCTCCATGACTATATACTCCATGCCGCCGGAAGAGCTCATATCATAAACAGAGACAATATTGGGATGCGACAGCATGGCGACTGCCTGCGACTCATTCTGAAAACGGCGGCGGAATTCCTGATCCAGGGCATAGTCATCCCGCAGGACTTTAATTGCCACATTGCGCCCAAGCCGGTGGTCAACAGCCTTGTAAACCACGGCCATGCCGCCCTTTCCAATGATCTCGAGTATCTCATATCTGTTATCAAGTATCTTACCAAGATACCTGTCCATACTATTTTCCATATCTGAACCTCCAAAGGATGAGGATGTGAGCCGTTTAAAACATAAACACGGCAATCGTAATATTGTCAGTAGCTTCCCGGCTCAAAGCCGTCTGCATCAGCCGGCTGCACAGCTCCTGGGGAGAGCTGCATTCTTCAGCCGCCGCAAGCATCTCGTCATCATCCAGCATGTTGGATAAGCCGTCAGAGCAAAGCAGAATGATATTTCCCGGCTGGGGCTCCAGAGCGTAAATATCGCAGTCCACCTCACGCCCGAGTCCCAGTGCCCGGGTAATGTAGTTGCGTTTGGGGTGTGTTTTGGCAGCCTCGCGGGTAATGATCCCTTTCTGCACCAGTTCCTCCACATAGGAATGGTCCGTGGTGATCTGCCAGATCACACCGCGAGAAATCATATATGCCCGGCTGTCACCCACATTGGCGATATAGGCATGCTCATCACTGAATACACCGCCCACCAGCGTTGTGCCCATGCCTTCACAAGTAAAATCAGTGAAGGCCCGGTCATAGACCTTAACATTTGCATAAGATGCAGACTCGCGTACCAGCTCCGGAAGAGGCAGAGTGTCGCCGGAATCCATGCAGCTTCCCATGTGCGATGCAAAGCAGCTTGCCGCCAGTTCACTGGCCACATTTCCGCTGCGCGCGCCGCCCATTCCATCACAGACCACGCCGATGACATATCCGTCATTCTCCCGGATAAGAAAACAATCCTGATTTTCCTTTCGGACCTTTCCGATATCTGTCATACCGCAGGCTTCCATAAACCCTCCATTGCTGCCGGGAGTCTATTTCCCGGCTGCCATTTTCCTGCGGAGCTGCCCGCAGGAGGCATCCACATCGCCGCCCAGCTTCCGCCGGACTGTAACATTGACGCCGTTATTCTGCAAAATTTCAATAAACTGCCTCAAATGCTCCGGCGTAGACGGTGAAAATTCCCGTTCCTCTACATGGTTCAGAGGAATGAGATTCACATGGCCGCCGATCCGCCGGATCTGTCGCGCCAGCTCATTGGCATGGCGCGGCGTATCATTCACACCATCGATCATGGCATATTCAAAGGATATCCGCCGGCCGGTCGTTTTAAAATAACGGCCACAGGCCTCATACAGCATATGCACGCCCCGGCTGCGGTTGACCGGCATAAGCCGGTTGCGTGTTTCGTCATCAGGTGCATGAAGAGAAACCGATAAGGTCAATTGTAAATTAAGTTCAGCCAGTTTGTCAAATTTTTCTGTCAGTCCGCAGGTGCTCAGCGAGATATGGCGCATACCGATGTTCAATCCGCGCTCATCATTGACCATATGCAGGAATTTGATGACATTATCAAAATTATCCAGCGGCTCTCCTATACCCATCAGCACAATATTGCTGATGCGTTTTCCGGAATCGAGCTGCGTATGCATAACCTCGTCCAGCATTTCTGAGGGCTCCAGGCAGCGTACCAGCCCGCCGATCGTGGACGCGCAGAACGCGCAGCCCATCCGGCAGCCCACCTGCGTTGAAATGCATACCGTGTTGCCGTGCTTATAGCTCATCAGTACGGTCTCTACTGCATTGCCGTCGCGCAGTTCCCAGAGATATTTGATCGTACCGTCAATCTGGGACACCTGCTTGCGCAGGACCTTCGGTGCGGTAATGTAAAACTCGCCGTCCAGCTTCGCGCGCAGAGCCTTGGAGAGATCGGTCATCTCATCAAAGCTGCGGACGCCCCGCTGATGCAGCCAGGTATAGATCTGTTTTGTACGAAAGGCCGGCTCTCCCAACTTCTTGAGAGCCTCTGCCAGTTCGTTGAAATCCAGGGATTTGATATCTGTTTTCATGCCATATTCCTCAGCTTGCAGATAAAGAATCCATCTGTTCCGTCGATGTGCGGAAACAGCGTTCGCGGCCCTGCCTCCACGGTAAAGTGCGTATTTTCCGTCAGGAAAGCCTGAACCACATCCTCATTTTCGCGGCGGAGTACCGTACATGTGGAATAGAGCAGAGCACCGCCGGGCTTTACTGTACGGCTCAGCCCACGCAGAATATCCAGCTGGATCTGAGGTAGACGTCTCAGATCCTCTTCACTTTTCTGGCGGATATCCGGCTTTTTTCGAATAACACCGATTCCCGAACATGGGACATCTGCCAGAACCAGGTCAAATGCAGCGGACAGTTCACCGGCCGGACAGCGTGCATCCATAACGCGGGTCGAGATGCAACCGATGCCCAGACGCTGTGCGCCGGATTGGATCCGGCGCAGCTTATTTTCGTGAATATCACAGGAGAGGATCTCTCCTTGATTTTTCATGGCAATGGCTGCTGCAAAGCTCTTGCCCCCCGGAGCTGCACAGGCATCCAACACACGTTCTCCCGGCGCAGGTGATGCCGTCTGTACGGCCAGCCGCGCCGCGTTGTCCTGCACGTAGAACATGCCGTCCTGAAAGCTCTTCAGCTTCTTCAAGTCTCCGGGAGCAGGCAGGATAAGACTGCCGGGCACCTCTGCTTCTTCACTTTCTACGCCCTCGTCCATCAGTTGCCTCCGGAGCTGAGCCGTATCTGTTTTCAGCGTATTGACCTGTGCCGTGACTGCGGGCGGCATATTGTTGGCCGCCAGGAATGCCTCCGTAAACGCATAACCTCTCTCTTCTGTCAACAGCCGGCAGAGCCACAGAGGGTGGTTGTACTGAATGGCCAGATACTCCGGTGTTCCTTTACCCGGCACCTGCGGCAAATCCTGCACATTCTCAGCCACACG
>CAKTGW010000108.1 GCA_934561725.1 uncultured Oscillospiraceae bacterium | reverse complement strand
TCAGCCGGCAGGAGATCATCGGCATTCTGGAACATAATCCCGATGATGTGGTCCTGATTGACGAGGCTTATGTTGATTTTGGCGCAGAAAGCTGCGTTGAGCTGACGAAAAGCTATAAAAACCTGATCGTAGCACAGACCTTCTCCAAATCCCGCTCTCTGGCCGGCGCACGTCTGGGCTTTGCCATTGGCGATGCCGCACTGATCGCAGATCTGAACACGATCAAGTTTTCCACAAATCCCTACTGCATCAACCGCCTCACCTCTCTGGCCGGCATCGCTTCCATACAGGATGACAGCTATTTCAAACGAAACTGCGAAAAGATCATGCGCACCCGCGCCGCTGCAGTCTCCGGGCTGGATGCGCTGGGCTTTGTCACGCTGCCCAGCTGCGCCAATTTTATCTTCACCAGAAAGCCCGGCCTTTCCGGCACCCAGCTGTATGAGCGTCTGCGGGAGCAGGGCATACTGGTGCGTCATTTCTCCAAAGCCTGTATTTGCGACTGGCTGCGGATCACCATTGGCACCCCGGAGGAGATGCAGGCGCTGCTCCTCGCACTGGAAGCCATCGTAAAGGAGGATGCACAATGAGCCGGCGTGCAGATATTTCCAGAAAAACAGCAGAGACCAATATCCGTCTCTCGCTGGAGCTGGACGGACAGGGCCGCGCGGTTATTGATTCCGGTGTGGGCTTTCTGGATCATATGCACACTCTGCTTGCCCGGCACGGCCGGTTTGATCTGACCGTGCGCTGTCAGGGCGACGTAAATGTGGATGACCACCACAGTGTGGAGGACATCGGCATTTGTCTGGGGCAGGCACTCTCTCAGGCGCTGGGCGAGTGCCGCGGCATCAACCGCTACGGACAGATGCTGCTGCCCATGGATGAAGCCCTGATCCTGGTGGCCCTGGATCTTTCCGGCAGAAGCTGCCTGGGCTATGCGCTGGACATTCCCACCGAAAAGGTCGGCACCTTTGATACAGAGCTGGTAGAGGAATTTCTGCTTGCGCTCACCCGCACCGGCCGCTTCACCCTGCATGTGCGCTCCCTGGCCGGGAAAAACGCACATCACATCATAGAGGGCTGTTTCAAGGGACTGGGCCGCGCTCTGCGTCAGGCCGTCTCCATCGACGCCGCTCTCGCAGACGAGATTCCTTCTACCAAAGGCGTTTTATAAAACAAAACGGGAAGGTGAACCACATGCTTGCAATCATCGACTATGGCGTAGGCAATCTTTTTTCCCTGCGTTCATCTCTGAACAGCATCGGCGTCGATGCTGTTGTCACCGGAGACCGCTGTGAGATCCAAAAGGCCGACCGTATTATTCTCCCCGGCGTAGGCGCTTTTGCCGATGCCGCGGAAAAGCTGCGCTCTACCGGCATGGCAGAAGCCGTTCT
Source organism: uncultured Oscillospiraceae bacterium (assembly GCA_934561725.1). GTDB lineage: Bacteria > Bacillota > Clostridia > Oscillospirales > Oscillospiraceae > Heteroscillospira. The sequence continues at coordinate 3,689 of CAKTGW010000108.1, read as the reverse complement.
GGACGCCTGCGAACAGGGAAAGCCTCTTCTGGGTATCTGCCTGGGCATGCAGCTCCTGTTTGATAAAAGTCTGGAATACGGCGAGCACGCCGGTCTCGGACTGATCCCGGGTACAGTCCGCCCCATCAGCGGCTATGTTCCGGCCGGTCTCAAGATTCCCCACATTGGCTGGAATGCCCTGCACATCCTTCAGCCCGGCGGCGTGCTTAAATATACATCCGAAGGTAAACATGTCTACTTTGTCCACAGCTACTGGGCAGACACACCGGAGGAATTCATCACCGCCAGGACGGAATACGGAGCCATGCTCACCGCCTCGGTGCAGCGCGGCAATGTGGTGGGCACCCAGTTCCATCCGGAAAAAAGCGGCCCTGTAGGACTGAATATCCTGCGGGCATTCTGCGAAATGGAGGCAGATACATGAATATTTTCCCAGCCATTGACCTCTATGACGGAAAGGCCGTGCGGCTCTTCAAGGGCGATTATGCACAGATGACCGTTTACAGTGATGATCCTGTGGCCGTAGCCTGTTCCTTCCGTGAAGCCGGTGCAGAGTATCTGCACGTAGTGGATCTGGAAGGTGCAAAAACCGGCGGCACCCCCAATCTTGAGCTGATTGGCCGTATTGTCCGCGAGAGCGGACTGAAAACACAGGTGGGCGGCGGTGTACGCAGCGAGTCTGTCATTCAAAGCTATCTGGATGCAGGCGTCCTGCGGGTCATTTTGGGCACAGCCGCCGTAACAGACCCATCATTCACCCGGAGCATGGTGGAAAAATATGCCGCCGGTATTGCCGTGGGCGTAGACCTGCGGGATGGCTTTGTGGCTACCCATGGCTGGACCTCTGTCTCTGACAGCGATGGCTTTGGCTTCTGCCGTGAGCTGGCCGGGATCGGCGTGCAGACCATCATCTGCACGGATATCTCCCGCGACGGTGCCATGAAGGGGACCAATCTTCCCCTGTACAAGGCTCTGCAGGAGCAGTTCAGCATGGATATCATTGCCTCGGGCGGCGTAAGCAGCATGGACGATATTACCGCGCTGGGACAGATGAAGCTCTATGGAGCCATTTTGGGAAAGGCCCTGTATACAGGCAGCATTGACCTTGCCGCCGCTCTCCGGGAGGCTACCGCCCTATGATCACAAAACGTATTATCCCCTGTCTGGACGTGCGAAACGGCCGTGTAGTCAAGGGCGTGAATTTTGAAGGACTGAACGACGTCTCCTCCCCCGTGGAGCTGGGCAGGTTCTACAGCAGCTGCGGCGCAGACGAGCTGGTGTTCTATGACATCACCGCTTCCGCGGAGGGCCGCGGCCTGTTTACGGATATTCTGCGGCAGGTGGCCTCCACCATTTTCATCCCGCTCACTGTAGGCGGCGGGATCAACACGCTGGACGACTTTGACCGGGTGCTGAAATGCGGCGCGGACAAGGTCAGCGTCAATTCCGGCGCCATCCGCGACCCGGGATTGATCGGCGCGGCGGCAAAAAAATACGGAGATCAGTGCGTTGTCCTCTCCACAGATATCAAGCGCGTGGACGGACGCTTTACCCTCTTTGCCCGGGGCGGGCGCGACAATACCGGTATTGATGCCATCGACTGGCTCCGGCGCGGCGCAGATGCCGGCGCCGGCGAGATCGTTGTCAACAGCATCGACACAGACGGCGTAAAGGGCGGCTTTGACCTTGAAATGCTTCAAGCCGTCTGCGATGCCGTCCGCGTCCCTGTTATCGCCTCCGGCGGTGCGGGAAAGATCCAGGATTTTATAGACCTTTTCCAGACACTGCCGGGCGTGGATGCGGGTCTTGCCGCCTCGATTTTTCACTTTGGCGAGGTCTCTATTTCCGAGCTCAAGCACAGTCTTGCCGCCAACGGCATCAATGTAAGATAAAGGGAGATTTTCAGAATGATCACAATTGACGATATTCAATTTAACAGCCACGGCCTGATCCCCGCCGTAGTTGTAGACGCCACCAGTAAAAAGGTCCTCACCGTGGCCTATATGAACCGGGAAAGCCTGGAGATCAGTCTGCGCGAGGGCCGCACCTGCTTCTGGAGCCGTTCCCGCCAAAAGCTCTGGCGCAAAGGCGAAGAGAGCGGAAATGTGCAGCACATTGTGGAGATCATTGCCGACTGTGACCGTGATGCGCTGGTCGTGCTGGTCAATAAAGACGGCCCTGCCTGCCACCTTGGAACAGACAGCTGCTTTAATGACACTCTGTATCTCAGCGAATCGGAGCATGCTTTTTCCGTGGAGGGATTGTACGCCCTGCTCGAGGGCCGCAAGAATGAAATGCCCGCCAGCAGCTACACTACCTATCTCTTTGAAAAGGGTTTGGACAAGATCCTGAAAAAGGTAGGCGAGGAATGCACAGAAGTCATTATTGCCGCCAAGGCTCAGGACAAGCGGGAGACCGTCTATGAAATCGCTGATCTGATGTATCACGTCATGGTGCTGATGGTGGAAGCCGGCATCAGTGTGGAGGATGTGCGCAATGAACTGGCCTCCCGCCATATCATTGACCACAAGGTCAAGCAGGAAAAAATGGTCTGAATAAAAGCCAAAATCAACGAAGCGGCACAAAGCTGATCCATAATTAAAACTGAGAACACCCGGACAAAATGTCCGGGTGTTCTCAGTTTTTAACAAATCATTACTCTTTTAAGAAAGCTATTGACTGAAATGGCGAAATATAGTATAACTGGTTTGCTGCTTAGCAATGCTAAATAGCAAACCAGAAAACAGCTGAAATGAGGCAGAGAGTATGGATAGCAAATATGTGCAGCAATTCAAAAAAGGCTCTCTTGAAATGATCCTCTTATCCTTGATCGGACGCAGGGAAACCTATGGCTATGAAATAATCACAGAGCTGAACAACAATGCATCTGTTTTGGGGTGCGCAAAGGAAGGAACGGTTTACCCTATTCTGTATCGTCTGCAGGAAGCAGCGCTGATCCAATGCCGTTTGGTTCCGGCAGCAACTAACGGAGGCTCCAAGAAGTATTACTCTCTTACACCCAAAGGGAAAGACGTCCTGCGGGAATTGATTGCCTTCTGGGCAAACTATGCAGATTGCGTAAACGGCTTTATTGCCGCCTATCAGCAAACGGAGGTATCCGAATGAAAGATCAGTATATCAGGCAGGTCAAGAAAGAATTGAATATATCGCAGAGGGCAAAAATTGAGGTCGTGCGTGATTTGAATGAGATTTTTTCTTCTGCTGCGGAGCACGGAGAAACAGAGCAGCAGGTTATTGAACGTCTGGGCACGCCAAAGGAATTTGCCGATAGCATGGCAGAACAGCTTGGCTCCGATTCCGCACCACAAAAGCGAAGAGAGCTTGGTTTAACCATCTTTTCTGCGGCGGCAGCTGTTGCTGCATTTGTGATCTATACTATTGCGAAAGCCGCTGACGCTCCGGATGGCGCGATCGGACAGGCTGACGCAATGACGAGCATTCAGATCGCGGGAACGGCCGGTTTTGATGCTCTGCAGATCATATTGGCGGTCGGTGTGATCGCCGCTGTGTTTGCTGTCATTCAAATCAGCCGGGTAGTCCGCAGCAGGAGGCATCTATGAAAAAATTGATTCCGGCGATCGCAATTTTATTCATGCTGTCATTGGCAGCATGTTCCAACCAAACCGTCCCCTCTGCCGGTATGGACGGCACAAACGATCTGCAATCCG
>CAKTGW010000107.1 GCA_934561725.1 uncultured Oscillospiraceae bacterium | reverse complement strand
GCGATCCGCTCAGAACGCTTGATCTCTTTCATATCATCAAACTCCTTTGTCTGAATCGTTCAGGCAATACCGAATACATAAGCGGAAATAGAGAAATATACCGTCAATGCTACAACGTCCACCAACGTGGAAATCAGGGGCGATGCCATCAAGGCCGGGTCAAGGTGGCAGACCTTGGCCAGAATAGGCAGCGTACCGCCCAGAGTTTTTGCCAGAATAATGGTGAAAAACAGGGCAATGCAGGTGACAAGGGCGACCATATTTTCTCCCGGGTACATGATGATAATCCGGAAATAGTTGAGTACCGCAAGGATCAGGCCGCAGACCGCTGCCACGCGCATTTCCTTCCAGATCACCCTCAAAATATCCGAGGGCTCAATTTCTCCCACCGCCATTCCGCGGATCACCAGTGTTGCCGCCTGAGAGCCGGCATTACCGCCTGTACCGGTCAGCATAGGCATAAGCGTGACCAAAAGCGGAATGGTAACATATACATTCTCATACAGATCCAGAATAATGCCGCTCAGTGTACTGGACAGCATCAGGATCATCAGCCAGGGGATACGGTTTTTTACGAAGGTCATTGTGCTGATTTTGAGATAGGGCTTCTCAGAAGGAAGGATAGCCGCCATTTTTTCGAAGTCCTCAGTGGCTTCCTGCTCCATAACATCGATAACGTCATCAACGGTGACGATACCAACCAGCCGGCCTTCCTTATCCACCACGGGCATAGCCAGCATATCGTAGTCCGAGAACATCTCAGACACTTCTTCCTGGTCATCTGTAGTATGGACATAAATGATATTTGTGTCCATGATATTCTCTATCACGTCTTCATCATCGGCCAAAAGCAGATCCTTGACCGTGACAACTCCCTCCAGATGCCGGTCGGCCGAGGTGACATAGCAGATATAGATGATCTCCTTGTCTGCACCGATCCGCCGGATACGGGCCAGAGATTCCCGCACATTCATGTATTTTTTCAGGTCAATGAACTCTGCCGTCATGATACTGCCGGCGGAATTCTCCGGTTAGCGCAGATACTGGTTGATCAGATTGCGCGTCTCGCTGGGTGCCGTGCGCATGACACGCTTGACCACGTTGGCGGGCAGCTCTTCCATCAGGTCAACGGCATCATCCACATACAGTTCTTCAATGATCCCGCCCAATTCGGCATCTGTAATGGAGTTGATAATATATTCCTGTTCCTCCACATCCAGATTGGCAAAGACCTCTGCCGCCTGACTTTTTGTGAGGACCCGGAACACCATGGCCATGCGCTGATCGTCCAGCTCTGTAAGAAATTCCGCTACGTCGAACGGATTCATCTCCTCCAGCGTCTGCTGGAGCTGCTTCATTCGCCGGTTATCCAGCAGCTCAAACAGTTCATCCCGAACTGCCTCATAGTCCATATTGTCCATGCCCTCACCCCATTTATCTATTTAATACGCTTCAGATACCCAGATACTCCTTCTGCATATCATTCAGGCTGTCAATGGAAACGCCCATAGTCTCCAGCTTTGTAAAAGCCACTGCCCGGTCGATCTCTCTGGGTACGGGCACAACGCCAGGTGCCAGTCCGCGGTTCTTGGCCAGATACTCTGCACTGCGCGCCTGTATCGCAAAGCTCATGTCCATGATCTCTGCCGGATGTCCGTCGCCGGAAGCCAAATTGACCAAACGCCCCTCAGCCAGTACAAACAGCGTTTTTCCGCTGGGAAGTACATAGCCCGTAATATTGCTGCGTGCCTCATACTGGCTTTTGGCCATAGCCGCCAGCTCGTCCAGATTGATCTCGACATTAAAGTGGCCGGCATTGGACAAAATAGCGCCGTCTCGCATCAAGCCGAAATGCCGCTCGGTCAATACATCCCGGCAACCGGTCACACATACAAAAATATCTCCCAGCGGTGCAGCCTGCTCCATGGTCATGACCTCAAAGCCATCCATAACTGCCTCAATGGCACGAACAGGGTCCACCTCCGTGACGATCACGCGGCCGCCCATGCCCTTTGCCCGCATGGAAACGCCCTTGCCGCACCAGCCATAGCCTGCAACCACAACATTTTTGCCAGCTACGATCAGATTGGTCGTGCGGTTGATGCCGTCCCATACGCTCTGTCCGGTACCGTAGCGGTTGTCGAACAGATGCTTGCAGTCAGCCTCGTTGACCATGACCATGGGGAACATCAGCTCACCGGCAGCAGCCATAGTCCGCAGACGGTGAATACCCGTAGTAGTCTCCTCACATCCGCCGATTACTTCCGGAATCAGATCACGATAACGGGTATGCATCAGGTTGACCAGATCGCCGCCATCATCAATAATGATATTGGGATGGCACTCCAGCACAGCACACAAATGGCTGGTATACTCTTCCTCTGTGGCACCATGCCAGGCATGGACATCGATCCCGCCGGCAGCAACCGCCGCGGCAACATCATCCTGCGTGCTCAGCGGATTGCAGCCGGTAACATGCATCTCCGCGCCGCCCATCTGCATAACGCGGCAAAGATAGGCCGTTTTTGCCTCCATATGCACGCTCAGCGCCACCCGCAGTCCTTCAAAAGGCCGGGTCTGCTTAAATTCTTCAGCAATTTTACTCAGTATGGGCATATTGCGGGATACCCACTGTATTTTACGCTCGCCGGAAGGGGCAAGATCAATATTTCTTACTTCATACATTTCTGTCTGTATTCTCCTCAATTCCAAGTCTTTTGCAGCTGGCGGCCACCTCTGCACGGATCTTATCCTCATCAAACAGAGTAAATGTCCCATTTTCCAGCACAGCCACACCATCGATCAGTACGGTTTCCGCGCTCCAGCCCGCACTTGCATAGCAAAGCAGAGCTTTGGGATCATGGAGCGGAAGCCGTCCCGGCTCCGTTACATCAAAGATGGCAATATCCGCCTTCATCCCCGGCTTCAGCTGACCGGTGATCCCGCCCAAGCCCAGAGCAAGAGCGCCGTTTTTTGTGGCCATATCAAAGCATTCGGCCGCCGGAGCCATAGTCGGATCCTTGCTCACACCCTTGTGCACCAGAGAGAAAAGCTGCATCTCTCTGAGTATGCTCAGACTGTTGTTGCTGGCGGCGCTGTCTGTGCCAAAGCAGAGATTTACACCATGGCGTTTGAGCGAGGCAATGGGCGGCGTGCCGTTGCCCAACTTTAAATTGCTGCCGGTATTGATCGCCGCGCTCACATTCCTGTAGCGCAGGATATTGATATCATTCACACTCAGGCGCACGCAGTGTGCCGCCACCGTATTGCTCTTCAGCAGACCAAAACGGTCATACAGCTCCACAGGAGAGCAGCCATACTGCTCATAGCAGGTACGCACCTCTGTGTCCGTCTCCGCCAGATGCGTATGGATCCCCAGCTTCAGTTCCCCGGCCAGCTCGGAGATTTCTCGGAGATATGCCTCTCCGCAGGTATAGACCGCATGAGGAGCCAGCATAAAGCGCAGGCGGCTGTTCGTCCCCTGATACGCTTCTATTTCATCCCGGGCCTCACGGATACGCCGTGCACCACACTCTTTATCGTTCTCTCCACCGGAAAGCCCCCGTGAGATCACAGCGCGCATACCGCTGTCCAGTGCTGCACGTACCGTCACATCCGGGAACATGTGCATATCCAGATAAGTGGTGGTTCCGGAACGGATCATCTCCATTGCGGCCAGCATACAGCTCCAGTAAGCATCCTCCGGAGAGATCTGCTCTTCCATGGGCATGATCCGGCCAAACAGCCAGTCGTTAAAGCTCAGATCATCGGCATAGCCGCGCATCAGTGTCATATAATTGTGGGTGTGCGCATTCACAAAACCGGGAACAGCCAATTTTTCCTGCCCGTCAATGACCTTATCCGGCACAAAATCTGCCGGCATTTCATCCACTGCGGCAATGGTATCTCCATCAATATACAAAGAGCACCTTCTGGCTCCCTCCGGCAGAATAGCCAGAATATTTTTAAGCTGAGTCCTCATTGATCGGCTCCTTAAATCCATTCATATACAATCTTATACAATATTATCACTTTCACGGAATGATTACAACAAAAAATGACAACAAAATCCCGCCGGACGGGATATAATGGGCATCATACCACAGCTCGGCGGGCGGTTCAAAACCAATTCATTTGTCAGATTCCCACAAGGTAGACCGCCAGCCATGCTATGCCGGCAGCAGCGGCTCCTGCGGCCAGATATGCAGGTGGTGACAGTCTGGCTGCCAGGCCCAACGGCGACTGCTGCGTCTTTCTCAAGTATATATTTGCCGCCCGCTGAGCCTCTTTTATCACATCCGGCGCATTTCTTCGCCGGAACACATCTTCCCGGATGATGAAGATGGCCTCTTCAAACAACGCCGGATCCGGACTTTTTACTACAATAACGCGCTTTGAAAGCCCTTTTATCATCTCTCTTCCTCCCTGCGGCTGGTCTCGTTCCAATTTTAACCGCCCGGAGGCTCCTTTATTCCCCAGAATATATTTTATCTGCCTGAAAAATGCACGTATAAAGCTGTCGCGCACCATAGCCTCACGCCCTTTCCTGAACATATGTGACCAAAACGGTCATGTCGTCGCTGCTGCCATGGTCCTTCATTGCGCTCTGCAGCGCCTCACGGGCCAACGTCCGGGCATCCGGCACCTGCTCACGGGCCAGCAGATCCCGCAGCCAGCGGTCGCTGTCCCCCAAAACGCCGTCAGATACGATCAGCGCTCTAGAACCCGGCTTCAGCTTCATGCGCACTACATCCGGTTCGCTTGCCTCGCCAACGCAAAATCCCGGAGCCAGACTCTCTCCGCGAATGCGGCGGACGCTTCTGCCGCTCCAGACATAGGAGGGAGCCGCCCCATATTTATAAAAAGTCGTCTCTCCCGTAAACAGATCAATGCACATCAGATCCACTGTGGCATATCCCCAGTAATCCGCCGAGCGCAGAAGGACAACAGAGTTGAGCATCTTCATTGCCGTCTCCGGCGCCACGCCGGACCGCAGAAAGCCCTCAAGAATATGGACCGTATCGATACTGTCTCTGGCCGCCTGCGGCACGCTGCCCATGCCATCCGACAGGATAACACACAAAAAGCC
>CAKTGW010000106.1 GCA_934561725.1 uncultured Oscillospiraceae bacterium | reverse complement strand
GCTCTGATACAGACAAGTAAAAAACTCCCTGTGACTGATAAAATTCAGCCGCAGGGGGATTTTTTATGCCAGAGTATTCAAATATGCCGTCACATCAAAGGGCTCTATAGGCAAGTCGCGCCGCAGATACAGGGGATGATGAGGATGCCCCTTCTTGGAGCGCGCACCGCAGCTGTACCACTCCGCTCCATATTCCTGTCCCAAAGCGGCCATATCCCGGACACATTGGGGCAGATACGCCCGTTTTTCAATGATTGCTCCCCAGGCGGCCCACACTGCGGGCGGTCTGGGGCCGCACACAGAACGGAGCACATAGGCAAACGCTTTCATATTTTCATGGTGCAGTGCCTGGTTCAGTTCCCGGTCCATATCATCAGGTCGGGTCGCACGCTGAGCATAGACGTTAAACATGATCCAGCTGTCAAATCCATTGCCCTCTGCGATCCGCGAGACCGACTTCAGCGTATTATCCAGCGCATCCGGCGCCGCCGTGCTCGGATTGATCCCGATACAGATCAGCGGATTTTTCCCGCGGGTCCCCAGTATGTACCGATAATCCGAGTAAAAATCCGGCACATAAAGCCACTTTTCTCTATCATAGTTCTCCTCACCGGAGGGAATCAGCGCTTCCTCAAAAGTCAGGATGTCCAGCGCCTGTGAAGCGCAGCTCGGTATATGCATGCCCCTTACCTCCCCAGAACAAATTCCGCTGCGGCGTCGGCCATCAGGCTGGGCTGTTCGCCCTCGCTCAGACTGTGGTGTCCGCCGGGAACGGTGATCAGCGCCGCACCGGAAAAACGAGCAAAGCGCTGCGCGGCCTCATAAGGAGCCGTTTCATCTGCCGACCCGTGCAGCATGGTCAGCCAGGGTCCGGGCTTATAAAGCTTAAAAAGGTCATGCTCCCGCAGATCCTGCAAAAATTCCGCCGTAAGCTCCAGCGGACGCACATAGCCCGGATAATCCAGCGCAAACCAGCCCTGCTCCGCCAGCTGGGCCTCCGCCGCCGGATTGGACTGCCCCAGCAGGATCTGCGGCATGGTAACAGCCGCCGACCGGAAAAATGCCCGGCTGCCTCTATGGAGCCGCAGGCTCAGATACAGCGCGGTGATATATGCACCAAAGCTGGATCCGAAATAGAGGATCTCTGCCTGCGGGGCGCGGGCATGCACCGCATTTTCCACAGCAGCCAGATAGTCCATGCATATGCCGATCCGCAGCGATGTGCGGCCTGCCCGGCTGGCTCCGTGCTCCGGAAAATCAAAGGAAACTACACCGCAGCCTGTTCTCTCCGGAAGGACCTGCATCAGCCGCCGGTTGGTCGGGCTCAACGCACTGCTCCCAAAGCCATGCGCTGCGATCAGCACCTTTTCTCCGCTTCCGGGGACACCGGCGCAGCTGATAACATCTCCGCCCGGTCCCTGTATTTCAAAAGTATTCATGTCTTTTCCTCGCTTTCATCGCACAGCTCAAGTATACCCAAGCTCTCTGGGACAGTCAAGCTCCCGCTTACTTATGGGTGTTCGCGGATCTGCACCACTGTCCATTCGCCGCCGTCATCTCTTTCAACCTTCCAAAGAGAGGGGATATGCCGGCTTCCGCAGACGATATTTCCATTGTGATCGAAGGTCTCCGAAGAGTAATAAACCCATATCCAGCCCTCATTTTTCCCGAGGTGTGCGGACCACAGCTCCAGAGAATGTTCATTGAATGCCATATCGCCATAGCTGTCCGTATCGGCTGCATAGCGGGCAAGCAATCCGTACTTTTCTTCGTTTTCGGCCCTTGTATGCCGCACATCATTGAATGCCTGATCGGCCAGGCGCAAAACCGCCTGCGCTTCTCCGCGGTCAGCCCCGGAGCCAATATAAAGTGCTTTGGCGATCTGTTCTCTGCTGTAATAATTTCCCATCGACATAGGCCCAATATCCAGAATACGGTAAACGGGGAAAAAGTGAAGCAGTACACAGGCGATCATGAAGAGAGCTGCGATCCCGGCTGCGGCACGGTATGTCTTTCTGCGCAGCTTCCTGCGGGCCGCTCTCATGGCCTCCGCCACGTCCGCTTCCAGATCAGGCTGCATTTCGCTGCTGACTTTTTCCACCTTTTTCCCGGCGTTCAGCGCCTCAAGCTCTGCCATACACACAGGACAGGTTTCAAGATGCTCTTTGACAAACGCCCCTGTCTCTTCGCTGACCATATTCTCAAGGTATAAGGGCAGAATATCACGAACAATACTGCACTCATTTTTCATGCTCATTTTCCTCCGATCTGCGCTGTATCATCTTTCTGGCCCGGTGGTAGGTCACACAGGCCCAATTATCGGTTTTTCCATAGAGCGCGCCTATTTCCTTAAACGACAACTCTCCAAACACACGCCACATGAACACTTCCTTATACGGCTCAGCCAGGTCATGCAGAATTTTTCGTATTCGACAGGCCTCCTCCCGCTCACCGATTTTTGTATCAACAGGAGTATCCGCGGCAGCAATATTCCATAAATCCGCCTCGTCAATATCCGATACTCTTTTGTTCTTTTTCAAATATGTGTAATAGGCATTTTTTTCGATCCGGTAAAGCCAGACCCGCATATCACATTCCCCGCGAAAGTGATCTATAGACTGGATCGCCCTGAAAAAGGTCTCGCTCGTGATCTCCTCCGCAATATGCTCGCTGCCCGAGAGCTGCCATACATAACGATATACTGATTTAAAATAGGTGCCGTATATCTGTTCGAATTCCATTACGCTGCCACCCCCTTTACAGGTAAGACTCCGATGATGAAAAAATCTTACAAAAATTTTGAAAATTTTTGCATGCCCGGCAACAGGATCAATCTGTCCGTCTCTCTGCTGTAGTGTAGCACACGGCTGCGAATTTTTCTATTGTGTTCCCTATCCCGACAAGACGGATATTTTTATGCTTTTGTTGACATCGGCAAAAAAATAAGCTATGATTTTTGTTGTATAAACTGCTGATGTTTTATCGATTTTTACCTGTCTGTGCGGTCTGCCGCACCGGAGCGTTCTATGACAAAAATTAAATTTTTCGCAGATTCCAACTGCGATATTCCGCTGGATACCGCGCGGGCAGAGGGGATCGAGATTCTGCCCTTCACTATCACGATCGACGGTGTGGAATATCAGGAAGCCTATTCCTTTACCAGTGCCGAATACTACAAAAAACTCATGGGTTGCCGGGAGATGCCCGTTACTGCGCAGATACCGCCCAGCGCCTTCGCCGGCAAATTTGCGGAAGCCTACAGCGCCGGCTACACCTGCGCCGTTGTCACGACCATGACCTCTGTGGGCAGCGGTACATATTCCAGCGCCGGCATCGGTAAGGGCCTTTTCTATGAGGAGTACCCGGAAGCCGTGAACAAATTCGAAATATACATTTTTGATTCAGGGAATTATTCCATTTCCTATGGCTACGGCATTCTGCGTGCCGCCCGGGCCTATAACGCCGGTGCGGATCTGGACGAAGTGCTCCGTCTGCTCATTGAATGGTTTGGCGCCCTGGAGACCTATTTCAGTGTATTCACCTTAAAATATGTAAGCCGCTCGGGCCGGATCTCCGGCGCTGTGCAAACAGTATGCGATATGCTGGGCATCTGTCCTGTTATGGAGAATATCGACGGGGTTTTTCGCACTCTGAAAAAGCCCCGTGGCCGTCACGCCGCCGTGCGTCAGCTTGTCGAGCTGTTCCGGCAGCGCTGGGACGGCCGCAGTGACTATGTTGTGCTGCGCGGTGTTACGGACAGCGAGGCTCTGGAGTTGGCCGAAAAGCTGGAGGAGCTGGCCGGGAAGCCCCCGGCAGGTATCTTCTATGCCGGCGCATCCATTTCTACCAACACCGGCCCGTATATCACCGGCGTCGGATTCATGGCAAAGGAGTAGGCCTATGCTGTACGTTCTGTCCGGCTGCCTGAGCTTTCTTCCCCTGTATCTGTTTGACCGGCTGAAGCTGCGCGGCAACGGCCGGCTGCCCGGCATACTGTTCCTGCTGGGCTGTCTGGGTATTTTCATCTCCACCGCAGGCGCTTGCTTCAGTGGAAGTCCCCGTTTTATCCTGCCGCCATGGGTTTCCATACTGGTGGGCAGTCTGGCAGTCATCTTTGCACTTATGCTGCTGTGGGCCCTGTTTTTTTCTCTGCCCTTTGAGCGCACCTATGTGGAGGGTACCGGCAATGCCGTGGTAGACACCGGACTATATGCCCTGTGCCGTCATCCGGGCGTGCTGTTTTTTGGCGGCCTGTATCTCTGTGTCTGGCTGGTCTCCGGCCGGGATGCCATGCTGCTGTGCGCCCTTACGCTCACCCTGAGCGACATCCTGCATGTTTATGTGCAGGATCGTATTTATTTTCCCAAAACACTCGCCGGCTATGCGGCATACCGGAAGCAGGTCCCATTTCTGATCCCCACTGCCGCATCTTTCAGACGCTGCATCCAAACACTGCACAGAAAGGAGGACCGCAGGACATGAATCTGGACGATAAGCTCTCTAACCGGATGTACCGGAGCATCTGGCAGCAATACTGCGGTTTTCTGGATCTGAGCATGTCTGAATACATGGATATCCAGAAGCGGCTGATGCTTGAGCAGCTGAGTCTGTATGCGCCCTGCGAGCTGGGCCGCCGGATCATGAACGGCACCTGCCCCCGGACCATTGACGAATTCCGGCAGAGCGTACCGCTGACGCGCTATGCGGATTATGCCGATATTCTGCTGGACAAACGGGCGGAAGCCCTGCCCACACCGCCGGTCATCTGGATCGAGACGACCTGGGAAGGCGGCAGCCATCCCGTAAAAACGGCGCCCTATACGCAGAGCATGATCGATCACCACCGGGGAAGTATTGTTTCCACCATGATTCTGTCTACCAGCGACCGAAAGGGTAGCTTTTCCCTGCGGAAGAATCCGAATTTCTTGTTCGGTATGGCTCCGCTTCCGTTTTTCACCGGTATTATCCCCTATGCGCTGGAGGGCGAACTCTCCGTACACTTTATGCCCCAGGTAAACGACGCCGGACGCATGAGCTTTGGCGAACGAAACAAACAGGGCTTCAAGCTGGGTCTGGCCAGGGACATTGATCTATTTTTCGGCATGAGCAGTGT
>CAKTGW010000105.1 GCA_934561725.1 uncultured Oscillospiraceae bacterium | reverse complement strand
TTCACAGCTTTCGCGCCTGTGGGCGCGAAACTCTGCGAGACTTTTTGGTATTTTGAACTCCCGTGCATTGCACGGGAGTTCTCAGCTTGTCGAAAAACCTCTGCTAAATAGAAAAAAGATTCTATGCAGCAGGGGGAGTACGAGGGGGCGGGAGCCCCTTCGTGTTGGATCGAATGCCTGCAAAAGCCCACAAGCGCGGGCGTTTGCGCCGCGCAGCGGCAGCTTTTTGGACTGCACAGCAGACAAAAAAGCGAGGCATCAGAAAGGCTATCAAAAAAGTCTATATAGACTTTTTTGATAGCCTGTGAACTCCCGTGCATTGCACGGGAGTTCTTCTTTTCTTCATTTATCCGCGTCACGAAAGGGGAGGTATTCCATGAACTTCTGAACGGCGGGGGCGAGGTGTGCCTTGTCCTTCATCGCAAGGCCGATCGTCCGGTAATACGGTTCTTTCAGGGGTCGGATTTCCAGCTGATAGGGGATGCGCCGCAGGATCGTATCCGGCAGGATGCCCACTCCCAACCCCTTTTCCACCATGGCCATGACCGCGAAATCCTCCCATGTGGTAAAGCGGACATCCGGCTGCACATGGCAGCGGTCCAGCAGGTCGGAAACCTCTGTTTTTCCGCCGCGCTCCAACAGCAGGAACGGTAAACCATTCAGGCTTTCAATGGCAATCGTCTCATTTTTCGCAAGAGGATGCCCTATCGGCAGCACGACCTTATATTCGTCCTGCTTCAACAGGAGCGTATCGAACCTGGGCAGGGTGGGAAGCCGCAGAAAGCCGCAGTCTACCCGCCCTTCGTTGATCCAATGCTCGATTTCATCATAGTCACCCAGCAGCATTTCATACCCGATGCCGGGATAATCTCTTTGGAGCGCGGTAAAGATATTCGGCAGCCAATTGATGACAACGCTGGAAAAGGTCCCGATACGGACGATTCCTGTCTCTATTCCGTTCATTTGGGTATGTGCCCTTCCAGCTCCTGGTAGTCATTCAAAACCTTGCGCAGAAACGGCATGATCTGTTCTCCGGATGAAGTCAGACGAACACCGTTTTTGCTGCGCTCCAGAAGGGCCATACCCCATTCCTTTTCCAAATCGGCAACCATTTTGCTGACAGAGGATTGTGCGTAATCAAGCTCCTGCGCCGCCCGGGTAAAGCTGCCTTTTTCTACGGTTTTGACAAAGGCGAGATATTTTAATAGAGGATTATCCATACCGATACCATTCCGTTCTTCGATTCAAGCTATCTATAATATTCGCTTTTCATATTCTAACGTTTTTTGTATGATATTTCAATGATCGGGGAGCGAATGGATATGAGCTTGAAAACCACGGATATGGACATGCTGCACAGTGCGCTGACCGGGAGGCTGCTGCTTTTTACGCTGCCTATCGCGCTGAGCAGCATGGTTCAGCAGCTGTTCAACGCAGCGGATACCGCTGTTGTCGGCTATTTTGGCAGCAAGAGCGCCCTTGCGGCCGTAGGAACAAATACCGAGATCATCGCGCTGATCGTCACGGTTTCCTCCGGCTTAGCCATCGGCGCCAATGTCCTGATCGCGCAGTATATTGGCCGAAATGAAACAAAGGAGATGCCCATTGCAGTACAGACGACCTCGCTTTTGGCGGTTTTGACAGGCGTGACCGGAGCGCTTCTGGGATAGGCGGCCACAGCGCCGCTGCTGCGGCTGATCTAAACGCCAAAAGGCATTTTTGATGCCGCAGAGCTTTATCTGCGGATCTATATGATGGGTTATCCGTTTCTGCTGCTGTACGACTTCGGCGCTTCCGTATTGCGGGCGCGCGGCGACAGCCGGTATCCATTTTTTGCGCTGATCATTTCGGGAGCTGCAAATGTTGTATTCAATCTGTTTTTTGTGATCGCGCTCCGTATGGGCGTCGCAGGCGTCGCCGCCGCCACTGATATTTCCACCATGCTCTCGGCGCTGATGGTGCTGCACCGGCTGTCGGGAGATACGCTGTTTCATTTTTCGCTCCGCCGGATGAAATTTTCCCTGAAAATCGCGTGGAAGGTCCTGAAAATCGGAGTTCCCTCTGCGGTACAGGGAGCGGTATTCTGCTTTGCGAACATCTTTGTACAGGCGTCCGTCAACAGATTTGGAGAGACAGCGATTGCCGGAAGTACCATTGCCATGAATTTTGAATACTTTACTTACTATATCATCACAGCCTTTGGGCAAACGGCAACCACCTTTATCAGTCAGAATCACGCTGCCGGACAGGAGGAGCGGTGTAAGCACATTCTATGGCTGTGTCTGGGATTATCGACCGTGTGCAGCACGATCCCGATTTTTGCGATCGTCCTGTTCCGGGATTTTTTCTCAGGATTATTTACACCGGAAGCGGCCGTGAGCGGGTATGCCGCTATGCGCATCCTGTGTATTCTTCTTTTTGAGCCTATGTGCAGTTTCTATGAGATACCGGCAGGCGTTCTGCGCGGCAGCGGACATGCACTCGGCTGTCAGTATAGCGATTGGGACCTGCGCATTCCGCATCATCTGGATCTGTACGGTATTTCGGGCAGATCCCACGCTCCCGATGCTGTACCATGCGTTTCCGCTCTCGTGGGCTGTGACGATTTTGCTGGTCAATATCGGCTTACTCGTGATTCGCAGACTGAAGAAGGCGTACTGAGTTTACTTTTTTTCGTCCAGAAGGATCACGCCTTGGGGCGGATTGTGGTCAATGGCGCCTACGATACGGTGGGGCACATACGGCTCCTCCAGAAAGGCAATATCCTCGTCCGTGAGTTTGACTGCCAGTGCAGTTGCGGCATCATCCAGATACTTGGCCTTAGTCGCGCCCACGATGGGGGATGCCACGCCTTTGGTCCAATGCCACGCCAGCGCAATCTCCTGCATCTTCACGCCGTATTTTTCGGCAAGCTCCGCAACATGGGCGACGATGTGCATATCCTGGTCCTCCGTGTGGTCATATTTGCCCATGGCTACGCGGTCAGTTCTACTGCGGAGCGTGTCCGTGTTCCAAGTGGGCCGGGTCAGATGTCCCACCGCCAGCGGGCTGTACGGCATCAGACTCACGCCCAGCTGCCGGCAAATGGGGATAAGCTCCCGCTCGTCCTCACGGTAGAGCAGATTGTAGTGGTTTTCCATGGCTTCAAACCGCGCCCAGCCGTGGTCACGGGCGCAAAGCTGCATATTGCAGAACTGATAGCCGTACATGGCGGATGCGCCCAGCGCCCGGACTTTGCCCGCCCTGACCAGATCGTTCAGCGCCTCCATGGTTTCCTCAATGGGCGTTTCGTAGTCAAAGCGGTGGATGATATAGAGGTCGAGATAGTCCGTCCCCAGCCGCTTCAAGCTGCCGTCGATCTCCCGGTGGATGGCTTCGCGGGAGAGCCGTCCGGGATTGAAGTAGACCTTGGATGCGATCACGACTTGATCCCGGCTGACATTCTTTTTGAGCACACGGCCCAAATACTCCTCGCTGGTTCCGGCGGAATAGCCGTTGGCGGTATCAAAAAAGTTGATGCCGAGATCAAGGGCATGCTTCACCACTTCCCCGGTGGCAGTCGCGTCCAGTGTCCAGTCGTGCATGGTTCCAGCCTTGCCGAAGCTCATGCAGCCTACGCAGACCCTGGAAATTGCAATGTCGGTTTGTCCTAACTTGGTATATTCCATAAGACAGGGCCTCCTTTATGCCTTCTCAGGCAGCACCTCGTTGATGCAGCTCAGCGCATTGAGGGTACGGGGAAAACCAATGTAGGGCATGCAGACAGTCAGCGCGGCGAGCAAAGTTTCCTTGCTGTTGCCCACGGCGGCGTTGCCGCCCACATGGGCCTTGACCTGGGGCTCGCAGCCGCCCTGTGCGGCAAGAACAGAGAACGTCAGCAGCTCCCGCTCCGGGATGGTCAGGAATTTGCGGGTATAGAAGTCACCGAAGCAATAAGCGGACAGATAGTCCTGAATGTTCTTCTGATTTTCCGGCGCGGCGGCACGCATGGCGTCGATATGCGCCCCGAAAATGGACTTCTGCGCGGCAATGCCGTCGGCTAACCGGCTTTCCTCCGTGACGGTCTGGCCGCTCTCCAGCGGCAGTGCGACGCCCTTTTCTGCCAGCACCTCATTGACTGCATTTACAGCGTTTTCCGCCTTGCCGAGGCCAATGTAGGGGGCACAATGGTAGACCGCCTCGCGGATCTCCTCCGGCTTCACGCCGGAAGCAAGAGCGGCGGCCGTGTGGCGCTTGACCTCGTTCATGGTCTGATTGGTCGTGGCTGCCACGAGGATCACCAGCTCACGCAGACGGGCGGAGAGCTTTTCCTCGGCATAGACCTCGCCGTAAATGAGGCGCTCCTTGATAGCCGCAAATTCCGGGTCAGTAGCGGTCAAGCCGGTGTTTGCCTGGCCGTATAGTGCGTTTATCGTTTCCTTTGCTTTTTCTGCTCTGTTCATTTATGATTCCTCCGTTATTTTTTCAAGTTCGTCTGTTGATCTGTTTTCTGCAGCTCATGGCGCAGCTGATCCAGACGTACCAGCTGCCGCTCGTGAAAGTGGATCTTGTCCAGGGTCTTGTTCCGTTTTTCTTCCATCATCCGCAGCCTTTTGTAGCCGCTGTCCGGCTGCTCCAGAAGCAGACGCATATAGGTCTCTGCTTCTTCGGCGGTGAAGCCAAGGTCGTGCAGCGTCATGATCGTGCTGAGCCGCTCCAGATCCTCATCGTCGTATTGCCATGCGCCGCAGACCGATTTTGTCCCTCCGCACAGTTCCCAGCTTTCGTATTCCTGCAGAATGGAAACAGGGATGTTATAGTGCTCGCTTGCTTCCTGCCGTGTCATTTCCTCAACTCCTGATAAAAATACAGGCATCCTTTCCGGATGCCTGTATTTTATAACGCTTCTTTTAATATGTCGAATACCTGTTTTGAGAAAACATAAATGCCTAAACTGCATTTTTGATGAACGCAAGGAACTGCTCCGCTGCCGGAGAGCAGGTCTGATCCTTTTTCCACGCCAACACCGTTCCGGTCTCCAGTGTCGGGGAAAGCGGCACAAATGTCAGAGCATCGGAGATATGGCCCAGATCAAAGCACAATGCCGCACCGACACCGTTTTTCACCATGTTGGC
>CAKTGW010000104.1 GCA_934561725.1 uncultured Oscillospiraceae bacterium | reverse complement strand
GTTCAGACTGAAGCGCCGCCTCGCTGCCATATAGAATTTTAAGTGAGCGGCTTTGGCTCGCGGCCCTCTTCAAACACACGCATCATTTCACGGGTCAGGCTGATGCCGTCGTCATGAGCGGGCATGTCGGCACGGTCATACCAGTCGGCCAGAGCCAGTTCATTTTCGTCCATATGTATGGTGTCGTCTCCGTCCAGATCGCAGAAAAAGCCCATGAGCAGATTACTGTCAACGCCCCAGGGCTGACTTTTATAATAGCGTATATTCTTCACATGCAGGCCAACTTCCTCCATTACCTCGCGCTGTACGGTCTCTTCGGCGGTCTCACCGATCTCGCAGAAGCCGGCAAGCAGGGCATAGCGCTTGTTGTGGGGGCGCCCGGCATATTTGGACATGAGGATGCGGTCGCCATTCGTCACGGCCACGATCACGGCAGGCGCGATTTTCGGGAAGATCATGTTGCCGCAGTTGGGGCAGCGCATCATGCGCTCGGCATCGTCGTGGATCGTCATTTTGCCGCAGCGTCCGCAGAAGCGGCTGTCCCGATACCACATATACAGATGCCATGCAGTCATAACGGCAAAGCATATATCCTTGGAAACAGTCTGCCGGAGCGCGCGGACGGTTTCATAGGCATAGGTGCTGTCGGCGCTCTCGCCGGCAGGGCCCATCCAGATGAAATAATCCTGTTCCTGTATCCGGAATACGTATTGTACAGACTGCTCGTTCCAATGCTTCCAATCCTTTTCCCAGGCCCAATGTGCCGCTTCGGCATAGGTGGGGAGGGTGAGAGTATCATCGGCTGCGCGGCGGATCAGTACACGATTGTCCTGAAAGCAGATCACTGTGCTGTCAGCAGTGGGCTCAGGGCAGCGAAATTCATTTTCAAGTCTGCCGCAGGAGAGATCCTGTATCATAATTAAAAATCCTTTCATGTGCATTTTTAAAAATTGTATCACAGAGCCTGCAAAAAAGAAATATGCTCAATCCTGGATCTTGAGGAAAAAGCTGTTTTTATGGAAGTCAAGCAGCCCATCCCGGCGCATTTTGCCGAGCTCGGCGGACAGGGCGCTGCGGTCAACGCCCAAATAGTCGGCCAACTGCTGACGGTTGAAGGGAATATTGAAGCGGCAGTTGCCCGCGCGCAGCGACTGGTCAGAGAGATAGGAGAGCAGCTTGCTCCGTGTTGTCCGGGGCGCGCAGTGCTGGACCTTGCGGGTAAGATTCAGATTTTTTCTGGAAATAACAGTGATCAGATTGCGCAGCAGAGTGCCGTGATGGGGACAGGAGGCAGAACAGCTGTTAAAAATACGGCTCAGCTCCAGAAAAAGTACGCGGCTGGGCTGAGTGGCCACAGCGTTGACCATCAGCGGTTCATCCGGCAGACAGGCATAGGTCTCGGCAAAAACCTGTCCCGGTGCAATGTTGTCCAGAATAGAAGTGACACCCCAGGCATCGCTGCTTTCAATATTGACACTGCCGGACAAAAGCACTGCGCAGAATTGCGTAGCGGTCCCGGAATGAAGCACGGTCTCGCCGCGGTCAAAGCTGCGCTCCAGTACGTTCAGACATTGAAGAGCAGAAAGGATTTCTTTTTCGCTCATATTGGCAAATAATGGCGTGCCGGTTAAAATTTTGATATCCATATGGGCCTCTTTTGTTGGATTTACAATATACTTTTTATACGGAACAGAGTATGCTCTTCATGTGCCGTGGGCATACATGAATCGATCTTATATTGGGAATACCGGGAGGAAAACAATGATCCGTAAAATCATTCACATTGACAGAGAAAAGTGCAACGGCTGCGGCGCCTGTGCAGCTGCATGCCATGAAGGTGCGATCGGCATGGTCGATGGCAAGGCATATCTGTTGCGGGACGACTACTGTGACGGATTGGGCGATTGCCTGCCGGCCTGTCCCACAAAGGCGATTACCTTTGTAGAGCGTGAAGCGCTGGCCTATGATGAGGCGGCGGTTGCCCGCAGCAAACAGAACGCACAGCGGCCGGCCGGCGGCTGCCCGGGCAGCCGGATCAGACTTATGAAGCAGAAGGAGCAGAGCGGTGAGACGGCAGGACATATCGCTTCCCGCCTGCGCCAGTGGCCGGTGCAGATCAAGCTGGTGCCGATAAAGGCTCCATGGCTGGACAAGGCAGATCTGCTGATCGCAGCGGACTGCACGGCTTATGCTTACGGAGATTTTCACAGAGATTATATGCACGGACGCGTAACGCTGATCGGCTGTCCCAAGCTGGACAGTGTGGATTACAGTGAAAAGCTTACAGAGCTCCTGAGAGAAAATGATATTCGGAGTATCACTGTTGTGCGCATGGAGGTCCCCTGCTGCGGGGGCATTCAGCATGCCGTAGAGAGAGCCATACTAAGCAGCGGAAAACAGATCCCCTGTCAGATCGTCACTCTGTCTGTAGATGGCCAGGTGCTGCAAAACTGAACAGGAACAGATGAACGGAGGAAAAGAGTTTTCTTTTCCTCCGTTATTTTATATCAGAGCCAGAGATTTCAGCAGGAACAGCCAGAAGGTCAGGGTCACGGCAAAAAAACAATCCGTGAGAAGAATGATATTGGCGCTCAAAGCTGCGTCACAGCCCATATTTTTGGCCATAATATAGCTGGCGGGAGCAGAGGCAGAGCCCAGCATGAGTACGATAGAGGTCAGCGCCGCATCCCGGAAGCCCAGGGCAACAGCAAAGGGCAGGCAGATGGCCGGCAGGATCAGCAGCTTTATGACCGTTGCGGCCAATGCTGGCTTCAGACGCGCTGTAGCTTCGGCCCAGTTGAAGGAGGCACCAATGACGACCAGTGCCAGCGGCGTCGCCGTAGAGCCCAGACTTTTGGCGGCGCTGATCAGTCCGCTGGGCAGATGAATGCGCAGCAGAGCAAAGGGCAGGCCGGAGGCAATACCTAAGATGAGGGGATTGGTCAGAATGCTGTGCACAGCATCCCGGACAGGGTGCTCCGAACGTCCCGTATTGCTTCCGCAGCAGGTGAGGATCATTACGGACATCACGTTGTAAACCGGTACGGAAGCCGCGATCATCAGTGCGGCGATACCGGCAGAGCCGTAGATGTTTGAGACGATCATGACGCCCAGAATAGCCACGCTGCCGCGCACACTGCCCTGCGCAAAGGAACCGGCTGTGGGCTTGTCCTGAAAAATATGCAGAGACAGGAACCACATAACCAGAAAGCTCAGAACAGAAATAGAGAGGCAGAAAAGGACAAAGCTGAGACGAAATTCGGAATAGAGATCCATGACCGCAATGTCGTGAAACAGGAGCAGAGGCATGCCGACCTTAAACGAAAATTTGTCCAGAGCAGAGACCATTTCGTCTGAAAGCATGCCGATCTGTCTCAGAAACAGGCCGGTCAGGATCATAAGAAGAACAGGCAGCGCTGTATTTACACTGAAGATAAAGTTATCCAATCAAACACAACCCCATGTCGCAGTGCGGCTGTTTATTTTTGCTGGGTGGTATAGGCCGCACAGGCATCGTCATACATGGCAAGCAGTCCGGAGGCGTCGCTGCTGTAGTCGCCGTCAAAAAGGCGAATCAGAGCGAGAGGGCAGGGAAGCTCCTCGGTGCCGTCAAAGAACGCATCCAGTGCTTTGGTATATTCATCCTTTGTGGCATCTTTGCCGTCAACACGGTAGTCGGTGGGCAGATAGTCGCCAGAGGCTTCGTCGTAGTTACCGGACCACCAGGCAACCTCGCGCAGCTCCAGCGTCTCGCCCCGCTCAAAGGCGATACAGGCGCGGAAGAGAAACTGGTCGTTGCCGTTTCCGGAATCACAGTAAAACATTTTTGAGCCGTCCGGCAGCAAAAGCAGATGGAAATCCGCAGCGCCGGTTGCAGAGACCGAGACGGAAGAGAGCGGCTGTGCGTCTGAATTGCCGGAGACATAGACCACGGTATCGGCATCATCGATATCATAAAAGTGGACGCCGCAGGCGGCCGAAGCACCCTGGTCGAAGAGAATCAGCTCAGGCGTACCGTCAAAGTCCAGATCGCACAGTCCCACAGCTGTCACCCCATAGCTCAGTGGAAGAGGGAGCTCGGTGTTTTCGAGAAAACCGCGGTAGAGAGCGGCCCAGTCAGAGACGGGAGCCTGCGTGGGCGTGACAGCCGGCACGACGGGACTCTCGGGCGGGGTCGGCGTTGAAGTGGGCTTTGCGGTTCCGGCACAGCCTGCCAACAGACAGAGCGCAGATGCAAGAAGCATATATAGAATTCGTTTGGTCACAGGATTCACCTCCATGGGAAAGTGAAGCCATTTTATCACACCGGAGCTCAAAGGTAAAGTATATAAGAGCTATACATGCATCGTCTGTGGGCATATACGGTTGAAAAATTCGGAAAGTGTGCTAAAATATACTATTATTAAGCAAAATCACAGGAGGCCTTGATTATCATGGCAAAGAAACAATTTAAATCCGAGTCCAAACGTCTGCTAGATCTGATGATCAATTCAATTTATACTCACAAGGAGATTTTTCTGCGTGAGATCATTTCCAACGCCAGTGATGCCATTGACAAGCTGCTGTATATTTCTCTTACAGACGAGCGTGTGGGCATGACCAGAGCAGATTTCCGCATTTGTGTCCGTGCGGATAAGGAAGCGCGCACGATCACTGTGTCGGACAATGGCGTGGGCATGACAGCCGAGGATATGGAAAAGAATCTGGGCGTGATCGCCCACAGCGGCAGCCTGCAATTTAAAAAGGACAATAATGATACAGCCGAGAGCGATATTGATATTATCGGCCAGTTCGGCGTGGGCTTTTATTCGGCATTCATGGTCAGCGACGAGGTCACGGTGGTCAGCCGGGCTTACGGCAGCGATGAGGCCATGTGCTGGAACAGTAAGGGGGCAGACGGCTATACCATCACGCCCTGCGAAAAGACGGCTGTCGGCACGGATGTGATCATGCACATCAAAGAGGATACCGAGGAAGAAAAGTACAGCGAGTATCTTGAGGATTGGCGCCTGCGTGAGCTGATCAAAAAGTATTCCGATTATGTCCGCTGGCCCATTGTCATGGAGGTAGAGGAGACCCGCCCCGTGGAAAAGACGGATGAGGCCACCGGAGAGCAGAAAACGGAG
>CAKTGW010000103.1 GCA_934561725.1 uncultured Oscillospiraceae bacterium | reverse complement strand
AGTATATGCTGCTCCGCTGCGGATAACAGCGGCAATTCATTGCAGATGCGGCAAACTTTGTTCGCCAAAATGTTTCCATTTTCCGCGCAGATGTGGTATACTAAAATGCTGTTTTAAACAAAGGGGGCAGAACGGATGTCATTGTTTCATGTTGTAAGCAAGTTCACGCCTTCCGGCGATCAGCCGGAGGCGATCGAAACGCTGGTCAATGGTGTAAAGAACGGGCTTGAGGAACAGGTCCTTCTGGGTGTGACCGGCTCCGGCAAAACCTATACCATGGCCAAGGTGATCGAGCAGCTGGACCGCCCGGCGCTGATCCTTGCTCACAACAAAACTCTGGCCGCTCAGCTCTGCGCCGAGTTCCGGGAATTCTTTCCGGACAATGCAGTGGAGTATTTTGTCTCTTACTATGATTACTATCAGCCCGAGGCGTATATTCCTCATACGGACACATTTATAGAAAAGGACGCCTCTATCAACGAAGAGATCGACCGCCTGCGTCTGAGCGCCACCGCCTCGCTTCTGGAGCGCCGGGACGTGATCGTTGTCGCCTCTGTAAGCTGCATTTATGGTCTTGGTGAGCCGGACGATTTTGAAAAAATGATGGTCCCCATCACCACCGGCGCCGAGATCTCTATCTCTGATCTGGCCAGAAAGCTGGTAGACGTGCGGTATGAGCGCAACGATATCGCTTTTGAGCGCAACATGTTCCGCGTGCGGGGCGACACAATGGAGATCTGGCCCGCCTACTGGCAGAATGCCGCTGTCCGTGTGGAATTTTTCGGAGACGAGATCGAACGGGTCAGCGAAATCGATCCCGTAACCGGCAAGCCCCGGCGCCGTTTGGGCAGCATTCCCATCTGGCCGGCCAGCCACTACGTGACCACAAAAGAAAAAATGGAAAAAGCCATTGTGGAGATCCGTGCGGAATGCGATGCACGGGTGCAGTACTTTAAGGAAAACGGCAAGCTGCTGGAGGCTCAGCGCATTGCCCAGCGCACAAATTATGACATTGAAATGATGCAGGAGCTGGGCTACTGCTCCGGCATAGAAAACTATTCGCGGATCATCTCCGGCCGTGCCCCCGGTTCTCCGCCCATGACGCTTCTGGACTACTTTCCAAAGGACTTTCTGCTGTTCGTAGACGAGAGCCACGTGACATTGCCCCAGGTTCGGGCCATGTATGCCGGCGACCGGGCGCGGAAAGAAAACCTGGTGGAGTATGGCTTCCGGCTGCCCTCGGCCTTCGATAACCGCCCGCTGAAATTTGAAGAGTTTCAAAAGCGCATCAATCAGGCTATTTACGTCTCTGCAACGCCCGGCGAATATGAATATACGCGCGCCGGCCAGATCGCAGAACAGATCATCCGTCCCACCGGACTGCTGGATCCCAAGATTCTTGTCCGCCCGGTAGAGGGACAGATTGACGACCTGATCGGCGAGATCCAAAGCCGCGTAAAGAAAAACGAGCGCACTCTTGTGACAACGCTCACCAAGCGTATGGCCGAGGATCTGACCGGTTATCTAACCGGCGCCGGTCTGCGCTGCCGCTATATGCACCACGACATCGGCGCCATCGAGCGCATGGAGATCATCCGCTCTCTGCGTCTGGGCGACTTTGATGTTCTTGTGGGCATCAACCTTCTGCGTGAGGGACTGGATCTGCCGGAGGTCAGCCTTGTGGCCATTCTGGATGCCGACAAGGAGGGTTTTCTCCGCAGTGAGACCAGCTTGATCCAGACCATCGGCCGCGCCGCCCGCAATGCCGACGGTACAGTGATCATGTATGCGGATACAGAAACCCGCTCCATGCGGGCTGCCATTGATGAGACCAACCGCCGCCGCGCAAAACAGATGGCCTATAATGAAAGTCACGGCATCACGCCCAAAACCATCATCAAAAGCGTGCGCGACGTTATGATGGACATGAGCGCAGGCGAGGAGGAACGCAAGCGGGGCGACAGCGTAAAAATGACCGCCCGGGAGCGCATGGAAGAAATCGCCCGTCTGGAAAAAGAAATGAAAAAGGCCTCGCAGATGCTGGAATTCGAGTATGCGGCAGTGCTGCGTGACCGGTTGATCAAGCTGCGGGGCGAGGGCTGATTTCCCGTTGCTCTGCCTTGACATCGGCAAACGGCTGTTATATGATAAACTGAATTTTAATCGCTTATGGAGAAAGATATGGATAAGCATCTGGGGATATACATCCACATCCCCTTCTGTGCCAGTAAGTGCCGCTATTGCGACTTCTACTCCGCAAACGGCACCGGCGGCCTTATGAATAAATATTTGCGTGCACTCTGCCAGCATATTGAGGAATCCTCAGCCATGATGGCACCTTATTACATTGATACGCTGTATTTTGGCGGCGGCACTCCCAGCTATTTCGGCGCAAAGCGCATCTGCGACGTGCTCAATACCGTCAAGAAAAATGCCAAGCTTCTGAAAAGCGCCGAGATCACCGTGGAAGTCAATCCGGACAGCATCACAAAGCGCGATATGAAGCTGCTGCTGAGCGAGGGTGTGAACCGCCTCAGCATCGGCGTCCAGTCCGCCAATGATGATATTCTGAAATTCATCGGGCGGCGGCACAATTTTGCGCAGGCTGTCAAGGCCGTAAAAAATGCCCGCGAGGCAGGCTTCGGAGATATCAGTGTGGATCTGATCTATGGCCTACCCAGCCAGAGCCGCAACGACTGGGCCGATACGCTCTCGCGCACCATGGCTCTGCGGCCGGATCACATCTCCTGTTACGGCCTGAAGCTGGAAGAGGGCACCCCGCTCTGGAATTACCGGGACAGCGATATTATGCCCAGCGACGACGATCAGGCAGATATGTATCTGTACGCTGTCGAAACGCTGGAGCGCTATGGCTATAATCAATATGAGATCTCCAATTTCTGCCTGGAGAGACATGAATCCCGCCACAATCTGAAATACTGGCGGCTTCAGGACTACGCCGGCTTCGGCCCCGCAGCCCACTCCTGTATCGACGGCCTGCGCTACAGCTATGTACGCAGCCTGAAGGGCTATATTGACGGCATAGAAAATCACGACAGTATTATAGACGAATATGAAAAGGTAGATCAGCTGGATCGCGCCTGCGAATACATTATGCTGGGCATGCGCACAACTCTGGGAATAAGCGCCGAGGAATACCATAAGGTGTACCGCAGTGATTTCTCCCGGCTGGAAGATATGCTGCAAAAGATGAAGGCGCGGGGCTGGGCCGTCTGTCAGGACGGCCGCTGGCATTTCACGCCTACCGGCTTTCTGGTCTCCAATCAGTTGATCGGCATTCTTCTGGATGCCCAGGCTGAGCAGAAGCTCAGCGGCAATCCCTGGGTCCGCGAAGAAGTGGGCCAAACCAAGAGGTAAAGAAATGAGCAAAATCAATCAGGCAACAAAAAGCACGACCAGATCCCCCTCCACCCGGCGCGCTGCGCCGAGCCATGAGGCGCCCCGGGTCCCTAAACGGAAGAAAAAGAATCACGCCGGCATCATCGCCGCTGTATTGATGATTGCCCTGCTTTTCTTCGGCGCCGCCCTTTTTGCTATCCATGTTCAGGATCTGGAGACCATCTATCCAAATATCACGTTCTTTGGTGTTGACGTGGGCGGGATGACCATTACCGAGGCCGGTGACGCACTTGAACAGGCCGGCTATGGCAGCGGCAGCGATGCCGTATCCGTCGCGCTCCCGCTGGGACATACCTTGACTGTCTCGGTTCGGGAGGCCGTATCCTCCTCTCAGCCTATCGACGCCGCAGCCGCTCTGTATGCCTATGGCCGTGACGGCAATCCGGCGCAGAGCCTGCTCACCTATCTGCGCTGTATGGTCAATGGCTACGCCCCGGCAATCGGCAGTATTCAGCAGATCAACGACGATTATGTCCGGCAGGCCGTATCCACAGAGGTACAGGCTGTAAACGCGGAGCTTATGGGCTCCGGTCTGGAGATCGGTGATACGGAGATCACCGCCGTCAAAGGCGCAAAGGGCATCGTGCTGGACGAAACAGAGATTTACACTCTGGTCATGAACGCGCTGGAAAGCGGCAGCTATGGCAGCGTGACCTACACACCTCAAAGCACCGGTGATGAGAGCATCGATCTGCAAAGCATCTATGACACTGTATTCAAGGAGCCAAAAAACGCCGAGTATGATCCGGAGACACACGCAGCCGGTGACGATGTCGTCGGCGTGCGCTTTGATCTGGCCGCAGCCCAGTCCATGTGGGACAACGCCGCGCCGGGCGAAAAAGTCGTTATCCCCCTGATCCTGACAGAGCCGGAGATCACCGCCGATGAGCTGAACAGCCGGCTCTTTGCAGATGTGCTGGCCGAAAAATCCACCAGTCTGAGCGGAAGCTCGGCAGCCCGTCTGAACAATGTAAAGCTGGCCTGTGCCTCCATTGATGAGCTGGTCCTCAATCCCGGCGACGAATTTTCTTATAACACGGCTCTGGGCAAGCGCACCGCAGAGGCGGGGTATCAGGCCGCCGGCGCCTATTCCGGCGGTGAGGTCGTGCAGGAGATCGGCGGTGGCATCTGCCAGGTCTCCTCTACGCTCTATTACTGCACTCTGTATTCCAATCTGAAGATCACCTCCCGCACCTGCCACTATTTCGGCGTGAATTACATTCCCGCCGGCCTGGACGCGACTGTAAGCTGGGGCGGTCCGGAGTTTAAATTTGTCAACAACCGGGAATACCCCGTCAAGATCCAGGCCTCTGTAAGCAACGGCCTCTGCCATGTAAAGATCCTCGGAACGGATACAGACGGCAGCTATGTGGAGATGACCACGGAATCCTGGGTCAATGCCGATGGCAGTACCGGCGTTACGTCCTATCGCTCCGTCTATGACGCAGACGGCAAGCTGCTCAGCAAAAACAAGGAGTCCGACAGCCGCTACCATCTGCACAAGAAGGATGAGCCCAGTCCGTCTCCCTCTCCGTCCCCGTCTCCCTCTCCGTCCCCGTCTCCCTCTCCTACCCCCGAACCTACCCCCACGCCGGAGGAGACACCTGCGACAACGCCGGAGGAAACTGTATCCGTGCAGCCCGAACCTACGCCCCCGCTCCTGCCGGATGAACCATCGGCAGAGCCCGTAACCCCCGAACTTTAAAAGCTTTACAT
>CAKTGW010000102.1 GCA_934561725.1 uncultured Oscillospiraceae bacterium | reverse complement strand
GGCTTACCTCTGGGTTATCGCAGTCCCGAGCGATGATCTGCGCTTGAGCAGGATCATCAATACGCCGGCGCGCGGCATTGGCGACAAGACGGTGGATACCGCCCGTGAAATTGCCGCTGCCAATGAGATCAGCTTGTATGAGGTCATTTCTCACGCCGATCAGTATCCTGAGCTTCAGCGTTCCGCTTTAAAGCTGCGGCAATTTGCAAATATGATTGCAGAACTGCGCGAAAGCGCACAGCAGATGGATGCTGATGCATTGTACGACCTGGTCATTGAGCGTACCGGATATCTGCACATGCTGGAGCAAAAGCTTACAGATGAAAATATTGCCCGCGCCGAAAACGTCCGCGAGCTTAAAACCAATATTATCAATTATATGAAGGAAACGGGCGACACCGGGCTTGCCGGCTTCCTGGACGAAGTCGCTCTGTATACCGATATAGATAATCTGGATAAGGATGCCGACTGCGTCGTTATGATGACCATGCACTCCGCCAAGGGTCTGGAGTTCCCGAATGTCTTTATTGTCGGCATGGAAGAGGGAATGTTTCCGGGCGTTCGCTGTATTGGTGAGCCGGACGAGATGGAAGAAGAGCGCCGCTTGTGCTATGTGGCACTTACACGCGCCAGAGAGCATCTCTATCTTTGCTGTGCCCGCCAGCGTATGCTCTTTGGCCGTACAACAGCCAACCGTCCTTCGCGGTTTATTGAGGAGATTCCGGACGAACATATTGATAAGCCGGAGCCGCCTAAACGGCAAAATACAGCGCACGCCTCGCGCAGGACGCCGCCACCGCCCCGTGTTGTAAGCTATGCTCCCAAGGCAGCTTCTGCACCTGCATCCGCTGCCGCCAGCTTTCAGTGCGGCGACCATGTCAATCACAAAGCGTTTGGCAGCGGTGTGATCACCGCTATGACTCCTATGGGCGGCGATGCGTTGATTGAGATATCCTTTGATGGTGTGGGTACAAAACGTCTCATGCTGAGGGCGGCTGCTCTGCATATGACCAAAGAGAATTAACAGAATATAAAAGCGGCACTTTGAAGTGCCGCTTTTCCCTCAATAGACAAGG
The DNA here is from genome assembly GCA_934561725.1 of uncultured Oscillospiraceae bacterium. GTDB lineage: Bacteria > Bacillota > Clostridia > Oscillospirales > Oscillospiraceae > Heteroscillospira. The sequence continues at coordinate 4,064 of CAKTGW010000102.1, read as the reverse complement.
GCGTGTTTACTTAATATATCGGGCTATTGCCTGGTTTAATTCTGCAACTGCATCCATGTCTCCGTCTTTGACCGCATCAACAATACAGTGCTCAATATGATTCTGCAAAATCAGAATACCGGTGCTGTTCAGTGCAGATTTTACAGCGGAAAGCTGAATAAGGACATCAGAGCAGTCACGCCCCTCCTCGACCATCATTTTAACATGCTCCAGGTGTCCGATGGCACGTGCCAAACGATTGACAACGTTTTTTGTCTCCTCAGGCGTGTGACTGTGATTGTGCGCATGCCCGTGTGTGTGTTCTATGCCATGGGCATGCAGATATTCATGACTGCTGTCGTGCATGATTTTCCCTCCGATTTGAGCAGCCCCCGGAAAAATTCCGGGGGCAAAACTTTATCCTTTTCTAACGCTCAGCCAACCAGCTCTTTAGCCTTGGATGCGGCGCTGCCGGCATCAGGCGTGTAGGCATCTGCACCGATCTCGCTGGCAAATTCCGGTGTAATAGGTGCACCGCCGACCATGATCTTGACCTGAGAATGCAGTCCGGAATCCTCAATCGCAGCTACAGTATTTTTCATGGCCTGCATTGTGGTAGTCAGCAGGGCTGAAAGACCAACAATTTTGCAGTCCGGATTTTCGCGAATAGCATCAACGAACTTGCTTGCAGGGACGTCAACACCCAGATCGATGACCTCAAATCCTGCACTCTCGACCATCAGGGCGACGAGATTCTTTCCAATATCGTGCAAATCGCCTTCAACAGTGCCGATAATAAATTTACCATAGCTCGTGGCATCCGCGTCAGCCAGAAGAGGCTTCAAAACAGTTACACCTTTTTTCATAGTGAGCGCGGCAACCAGCATTTCGGGAACAAAAATCTCATTGCGCTGAAACTTTTCACCGACTTCATCCATGGTGCCAACCATGGTGTTCAGCACGTCAATGGGTGCATTGCCGTCATCCAGAGCCTCTTGGACAATACCCTCAATTTTTTTCAGCTTGCCAGTGAGTATAGCCTGTTTAACCTTGTCGATCATTTCTTTTTTCCTCCCGTTTTGTATTCTGATGAGCCATTCTGCCCGGAACAGCACATCACTACTTGTGCACTTATACAATACCCTATACTGCATGTCACTTCAAGTATTTTTCATCTTAATCATCCCGCTGAACAGCTATATTTTTTAAATTTTATAAGAAGCTACAAAGAAAATCCTATAGGCAGAAAACACAATCAACAGCGAAGATACCTGTTATTTTCTACAATACATATTGAAAAAGTCATTGCTCCTATTGTATACTTATGTTATAGTACTCAGTATCACTGGCTTCCGGACTCGAATGTAAATAAGGCCGGTCAATTTTAATATCAGGAGGCGCGCTATGCACGAGGGTCATACTCATTCTCACGAGCAATTTGGAGACTTCAATAAAACCAGAGCTCTGCTCACATACATGCTGGAGCATAACCGGCATCATGCAGACGAACTGCACGATCTGGCGCATGCGCTGGAGCATCAGGAGCAATTTGAAGCAGCCGCGTTGATTCAGGAAGGACTCAACTATTTTAACGATGGCAATGATAAGCTGGAAGCGGCACTTGAGCAGCTGAAGGAGGAAAACTGATATGTGTCTTTCTACAGCATATAAGCTTGCTGAGGGAACCGAATATAAAGTAGGTGACTATATCAGCAGCGTGGAAATTTCAGGAAATGAAATTACGCTTACCGATATCATGGGAAGCATCATCACTCTTACCGGTCATTTAAAAAGCGTCGATCTGGAAAAGAATATCATTTTGATAGAGTGCAGCAACTGATGGAATACGAATTCATCAGAGAAATTTTTAATAGCTGCTCCGGCAATCAGATGCGGGATATATTTGTGGAAGAAATTAGCACTGCCGATCCGGATCATTTCATGGAGCAGTATCTGATGGGGAACCAAATCAAGACCAGCAAATCTCAGTTGCCGGATGGGAGTATTATTTACAATGTAGTAATTGACGGGCTGCATCAGCGATTTTCATTTACTCCATTTTAAGCTGAATATTGAGCAAAAGGCACAGTATTGTATCAAATCACAATACTGTGCCTTTAATATTTTGCGGATTTATAAAACAAAGTGAATAATTGATATATTTTTGACATTAATTTTATTAAACGCATTGACAAAAAGCTATGTCGTTGTTAAAATGACACAAAAGGCACGAGCGTTCTACGGAAAATTGTGCAAGATTATTGTGAGATTTAATAATGATACGCAAAGTTTATTTATTGTAATATTTTATAATAAACGCATTTGATTTTATGTTGCTCGTAAGCTGTTACAAAGATATCTCTTCTGGAGGTCCGATTATGGCATATACCATAGCAGTCGCCGGAAAAGGCGGCACTGGAAAAACGACCCTTACCGGTCTGCTTATAGATTACCTTTGCAAACACGGCAAAGGGCCTATACTGGCAGTTGACGCTGACGCAAATTCAAATTTAAACGAAGTGCTCGGGGTGGAAGTCGAAACAACACTGGGCGACATCCGCGAAGATATTAGCAATGCAGAGCTGGCAGCTCAAAATCCGATCCCTGCCGGTATGACCAAGGCAGACTATCTGGAATTTATGCTGAACCGCGCCAAAGTGGAGGAAGACGATTATGATCTTCTGGTCATGGGCCGGTCACAGGGGAGAGGGTGCTATTGTTTCGTAAACGGACTCTTGCAAACGCAGCTGCAGAGAGCTGCCGCGCAGTATAAATATTTGATCGTAGACAACGAGTCTGGCATGGAGCACATCAGTCGGGGCATACTGCCCAAAGTTGATGTGATGCTGCTGGTATCCGACTGCTCACGCCGCGGTGTGCAGGCTGTCGGACGCATTGCCGAGCTGGTCAGGGAAATGGATCTGAATCCTAAAATCATGAAGCTGATCATCAACCGGGCACCTGATGGCAGGGTCAGCGATGGCACTATGGAGGAGATCCAAAGGCAGGGGCTTGACCTGCTGGGCGTTGTGCCGCAGGATAACCTGGTCTATGAATTTGACTGCGACGGTAAACCAACGGTTTCGCTCCCGGCAGATTCAGCTGCAAGAACCGCTTTTGAGAGTTTTATAGGTCAGATGCTCTCATAAAATCTTTTGTACGCTTATCCATCAGGCAATATGGAAAGGGGAAAGAAAAGACTAATGGAAGTGAAAAAACTTACAACAGTGGAGGAAATGGAAGCCGCAACTGCCCGATTGCTGGAAAATGCAGCCGCGGTCGGTGCAGATACCTGGCAGCAGCGCGTAAAGAATCAAACCCCTCACTGCAGATTTGGAGAGGAGGGAACCTGCTGCCGCATCTGTACGATGGGTCCCTGCCGCATCACACCCAAAGCCCCCCGTGGAATCTGCGGATGCGATGTGCATGGTATTGTCGGCAGAAACTATCTGCGCTTTACTGCAGGCGGAAGTGCAACGCATTCTGACCACGGCCGTGAGATCTGTCACACACTTTATACTACAAAGGAAGGCGGCAATTATCAGATCAAGGACCCCGAGAAGCTGCTCCGTATCGCCAGGGAGTGGGGAATCACAACAGAGGGCCGCAACATCTATGACATTGCTCATGAGGTCGCAGAAGCAGGCCTGAATGAATATGGAAAGCCCTTTGGAACCCAGCGCTTTCTCAAGCGCGCTCCCGAAGAGCGCCAGGAGGTCTGGGCTCGGGAGGGCATCGAGCCCCGTGCTATTGACCGCGAAGTATCTACGGCTATACATATGACCCATATGGGATGTTCCTCCGATCCTCAGGCGCTGATCCGTCAGGCTCTGAGAAATGGCATGTCAGATGGTTGGGGCGGCTCTATGATGGGTACGGAGTTCTCCGACATTATGTTCGGCACACCCAAGCCCGTGGATACCGAGGCCAATCTGGGCGTTATGGATAAGGATATGGTCAATATTATCGTTCATGGCCATGATCCCTCCTTGTCTGAGATGATCGTATTCTATGCCAACGATCCGGAAATGATCGCGCTGGCCCGCGAGCAGGGGGCAAAGGGCATCAATGTTGCCGGTGTCTGC
>CAKTGW010000101.1 GCA_934561725.1 uncultured Oscillospiraceae bacterium | reverse complement strand
GCTCAGGAGAGCGGATCTTGCAGCTGCATCATTAAAGAAGGTTAAGAGCCAGAGTCAGCAGAACAAAAACCAGTGCAACCCACTTGGTCATCTTAGCCAGCTTATCATCCAAACCCTTGGATTTGGAGAGGAAGGTATCGGCTCCGCCTGCAATAACACCGGAGAGGCCGGCGCTCTTTCCGGACTGGAGAAGAACAACACAGATAAGGAACAGCGCAGCGATAACCTGAACAATCGTGAGAGCAATAAGCATTTATTTCAATCCTTTCAGCATAGTTCACATAGCGTGCATGTTATTTTATCATAGGGGACAACCATTTTCAAGTGCTATTTCACAATATTTTGAAAAAATATTGATTGCCTCCACAAGACTCAGTCCGGATAGACCGCACGCTCGCCGCCGATCAGCTTAGGACGCGTCCGTGCAGCCTGTACAGTGGCCTCACCGATCTTTTTTGTTTCCAGACGCAGAGGAACCGCCACATGGCGCAAATGCATACCGATCAGCGTACCGCCGATATCCAATCCCGCGCTGGCCTTGATGAACTCCACGGCTACAGGATCGCTCATTCTGTTATATACCGCTGTGGCAAAGGAGCCGCCGGCCTTGGGCTGCGGCTTGACACAAACGATTTCATAGCCAAATTTTTCTGCGGTCGCCCGCTCCACGATCAGTGCGCGGTTCAAATGCTCACAGCACTGTGCGGCCAGAAGCAGACCGTTCTCCTCCAGTACAGGCATGATGCCGTCCACCACAGCCTGTGCCGCCTCCGGACTGCTGCCCTTTCCGATCTTTTCACCCACGATCTCGCTGGATGAGCAGCCGACTACGACCAAATCGCCTTTTTTCAGCTGTGACACAGCCAAAAGCTCACGCATAGCAGACTCGGCCTGACGGGTTATCGTCGAATTTGACATAAATATCATCTCCTGTTTTTATATTACCACGAATCTCTCCGTTTGACAATAGGATGAATACATAGTACAATGAATTACAAATTCCGACATTTTGTGAGGTAACGCATTCATGAAAAAACTGATCCCGCTGATTCTGGCGCTCGCCATGCTGCTCCCCGGCTGCACACAGCGCAGTCCCGAGGAAAGCCCCGACGCGTCTCCCGATACAACGCCTGTTGTCTCCGCTTCTCCCGAACCCACGCCGACCGCAGCTTCGGAGGCCACACCCGAGCCCATTCGCCATCCGCTCACCGGCGAGCCCATTGAAGCTCCACTTACGGACCGCCCGCTTGCTATTATGATCAACAATCACCAGCTCGCCCAGCCGCAATGCGGCATCGGCAGTGCCGACTGGATCTATGAGATCCTTGCTGAAGGCGGCCTGACCCGCATGATGATGATCGTCACTGACCACACCGGCGCTGAGCGCTATGGCACCATGCGTTCTCTGCGGCCGTACTATCTGGAAGTCGGACTCAGCTACGGCGCGGTGATCGTTCATGCCGGCGGCAGCGACCAGGCATACTCCGATGTAAAGACCAAGGGTGCCGACAATCTGGACGGTGTGCGCGGTGCCAATGCCGGCTCCTATTACTACCGCGACCAGTCCCGCATCGCAAACGGTCTGGAGCACAGCCTTTTCATCAGCTCCGAGAGCGTGATTGCCTACGCTAAGGAACGCGGTATCAGCCTGACCAGCGATACCCCCTATGATTTTGGTCTGCATTTCTCTGAAAATGCAGCTCCCGCAGATGGAAAAGAGGGCGAAAGCATCCGTCTGGTTTTTGGTTCCTGGAAAGAAAGTAAATTTACATATGACAGCGCAAAGGGCGCCTACACCATGTCTCAGTACGGCAGCACCTATGCCGACGGTGACACCGGCGAGGCCGTCTCCTTTGCCAATCTGCTGATTCTGGAAGCTCCTACCCGTACATTGGATAATTACGGCCGTTTGGAAGTGAATCTGGTCGGTGAAGGCGCAGGCTACTTCTTCTGCGGCGGCAAATATGTCCCGATCACCTGGCACCGCGACGGTCTTGGCCAGCAGTTCTACTACACGCTGGCTGACGGCAGCGACCTGACTCTCGGCATCGGAAAGACCTATGTGGGCGTAGTCCCCACTGGAAATTACACACTGGAAGCCGAATAATCCCCTGTACACAAAGGCGCCGCATGTTTAAAACATGCGGCGCCTTTTATTTTATGTTTGATATTATTCCCACTGCGCCCAGACCTCCGGCGCATAGCCGACCGTTGCTTTCTTGCCGTTGCGGACGATCGGCGTATGTAGGAAAAGAGGCTCCTCCAGCAGTCCTTCAAATTTATCGTCCGCATAGGCAAGGTAAGTAAGAGCTTCCACGCCCCGTGCCTTTTCATCGATCAGCGCATCCAGCCCAACGGCATTTTTCACGCTGGTCAGCTCCCCGCGGCTGATCCCATAGCGATTCAAATCAATATACTGATATTTGATCCGGCGCTCTTTAAACCAGCGCTCAGCTTTTTTTGTATCAAAGCATTTATTTTTCCCAAAGATCTGGATATTCACAGGCTTCTCTCCCAAAAATCCATCAGATTATTAAAGAACAAATCATCCAGCAGCGCATGGTCAGCCCCGTTCCCCGCCAGCATATGGCGCAGTCGGGACATGCTCTCTATGCCGGTGATCCCCTCCGGCAGTGCATCCACGCCGTCAAAATCGCAGCCGAGGCACACGTGCTTTCTCCCGCAGAGCTCAACCAGATGCGCAGCATGGGCAATCACCTGCGCCGGATCGGTTCCGCCCAGAAACGGCGGATACAGATTCAGCCCGACCACACCGCCGGCCTCCGGAATCGCCCGCAGGAGATCATCCGGCAAATTCCGCGGCACAGCTGTCACCGCACGGCAATCGGAATGACTGGCCATAACCAGCGCCGCTGCCAGCTCCAGCACATCCCACGCAGTTTGATCCGAGGCATGGGACAGGTCGACGATCACACCCAGCTCTCCGCAGAGACGGACAAAGTCTCTCCCCTGCTCTGTAAGTCCGGCACCGGAACCGGCAGCCGCACCGCAGAGCAAATTATCATAATTCCAGCAGAGATGCACAATGCGCACACCGTTTTTCCATGCGTAATGCAGTCCGTCGCAGGAGCAGCCAAACAGCTCCGCCCCCTCTACGGACAGCACTGCCGCCTGCTTTCGATTTCTGAACGCCGTGCAGATCTCGGCATAGCAAGTACAAAGGCTCAGCAGATCCTGATTCAGTTCCGCCTCACGGCGAAACTGCTCCAGCATGGCCCGGAAGCAGTCCTGAAGCTCCTCGGGTGTATACCCAGCCGCATTCTGCCACAAAGCATAGACCTGTCCGCGGAGGCTGTATGCCGCCCCGCGGCTGAGATCTGTCTGGCAATCATTTTTCCGCAGTGAGCCCTCCTGTTTCCGCCGGTAACGGGCATAGACCGCACGGGCCGTATCGCAATGTGCATCAAACAGCGGGAACATATCAGACCTCAGTGATAACAGGGATGATCATGGGGCTGCGCTTGGTGGTCTTATACAGATAGCCGCTCAGATTGGATTTGACTCTGGACTTGATGCTGGCCCAATCCGTGATCTTCTGAGCCTGGCAGCTATCCAGACTCTCCAGTGTTACACGGCGCATCTCTTCCATCAATCCGTCAGATTCCTTTACATAGACAAATCCGCGGCTGATGATATCCGGCCCGGAGATCAGACTGTTATCCTCGGCAGAGAGCGTCATCACAACCACGATCATACCGTCCTGTGCCAGCAGCTGGCGGTCACGCAGGACAACTGTTCCCACGTCTCCTACGCCCATGCCGTCCACAAAGACCTTGCCGGAGGTCACGCCGCCGCCCAGCTTGATCCGCTTCTGAGTAACTTCAATGACCCGTCCGTTTTCACCGATCACAATGTTCTGTGCCTCCATGCCCATGCTCCGTGCCAGAGCCATATGCTTGCAGAGGTGACGGTGCTCACCGTGCACAGGTATAAAGAACTTCGGCTTCACCAGCGCGTGCATCATCTTCAGCTCCTCCTGGCAGGCATGGCCGGAGACATGCAGCTCACTCATCCGCTCATAAATGACCTCAGCCCCCTTGGAGAAGAGCTCATCGATGACCTTGGTGATGGTGCGCTCATTGCCCGGTATAGCATAAGCAGAGATGATCACTCTGTCCCCTGCGCCAATCTCGACCTGTCTGTGGCCGTTAAAGGCCATGCGGTAAAGCGCGGACATGTTTTCACCCTGGCTGCCGGTAGTAATAATGACCACCTTGTTTTTCGGCAGACCGTTGATCTTATTCATATCCACGATCACACCGTCCGGCACCGTGATATAGCCCAGCTCCTGGGCTACACGCATGACATTTTCCATGCTCCTTCCCGTAATGCCCACTTTGCGGCGATATTTGTGCGCAGCATTGATGATCTGCTGGAGTCTGTGGACATTGGAAGCAAAGGTCGTAACAATAATGCGCTTATCGCAGCCCTTGAAAAACTGGTCGAAGCTCTCACCGACCTTGCGTTCAGAATCTGAGTAGCCGGGCTTCTCCACATTGGTGGAATCACACAGCATCAACAGCACGCCCTCGCGTCCCAGCGTGCCCAGCCGGGCAAGATCCGTCATCTCTCCCTGTATGGGCGTCACATCAATTTTAAAGTCGCCGGTGTGCACCACCTTGCCGATAGGCGTGGTGATGCAGAGGGCCACAGCATCTGGAATGGAGTGGTTCACATGGATAAACTCCACCTCAAAGCAGCCGGCATGGAAGCTCTCCCCCGCTTCAAGCGTGATGATTTTTGTCTTATCCAGCAGATTATGCTCGGCCAGCTTCAACTCGACCAGCCCCGCCGTCAGCTTGGTGGCATAGATTGGGGCGTTGATCTCGCGCAGCACATAGGGCAGCGCGCCAATATGATCCTCATGGCCGTGCGTCAGCACAATACCGCGGATGCGCTTTTTATTCTGCACCAGATAGCTGACGTTGGGTATGACCACATCAATGCCGTACATATCCTCGTCCGGGAAGCCCATGCCTACATCAACAATGAGGATATCCTTTCCATACTCATACACAGTCAGGTTCTTGCCGATCTCATTCAGACCGCCAAGGGGAATAATTTTAAGTTTATTTGCCATTTTATACTCCTTTTCAGAGCCTTTTGAGCAAGCCAAAATATGACC
>CAKTGW010000100.1 GCA_934561725.1 uncultured Oscillospiraceae bacterium | reverse complement strand
AGTAATAGACGATCAACAGTTTTTTCATGCTTTTACCTCCTGGATCCATTTTTCAAGTGCGGCTTTTGCATCGGCCACACTGCTGCCGTGAATGGTCAGTCCCTTCGTTACAGCGGCCCCCGGTGCGGCCGTCCGGATATCCTGTACTGTGTGGGAAAGTCCGCTGCCCTCGTGAGTGCAGAAGGGATGAATGACCTTGCCGGTAAGATCGCAGCTCTCAAGAAATGTGTAGACGGCCATAGGCATCCAGATCATCGGGAAGAGCCTGGAGCTTCGGGCGCGCTTTCTTCTGCAGGTCGGCCGTTGCCTCAGCGATGCAGGTCTGATAGTCCTCAGAATACGGCTGCGCCTGTTCAATTTTGCAGAGCCTGCCGCCGGTCAGTTCAGCCAGCATTTCCGCCTCCCTTTCAGTATTGCCGACGGCAATGCAGCGGTATGTACCGCCAAAATAGTTCTCTCCCGCCCGGGAGTAAAATGCGATTAATGCAGACATATCAGATCTCCTTTCCCATTTCATAAGCCTGCTTTAACGAAGGATGCCGGTACACATCGCCCTTGTCCCAGGTGCCGGTGCCGAAAATCACGCCTGCTTCCTTTGCGTCCGGCAGGCAGCGCAGATATCCGCGGAAATCGGCTAACGTTTCATCGGCGGCGCTGTGCTGCGGATCTGCCGCTGTGACGATCAGATAAAATGTCTTATTCCTGATGTGGTTTTCGGGGCAGCCATAGCAGGCCGAGCATGGGGCAATTTTTTTCTTGGCCAGACGAATTTTCCGCGTTTCATGACCGTTTTTCGCTGCCCCTTTCAGGAATTCGTCGCACAGGACGTCGGAATTACCGCCCCTGCGCGGACTGGAACTGATAGCAAGTACCTTCATAGAGACTTCCTCCGTATCTTTGATGCTTCTATTGTAGCCATCTCATATCCAATAATCAATTTTGCTTTCGCGGCTTTCGGATAAGTAAAACTGATACGAAAAATGCTGCCCCGGTTCGGGGCAGCACGCGTGTGTTATTTCTCAAATTGGTCTTTCAGCAGTCCGGCAAATTCCTCCACATAGCAGCCGGAGCCGGTTTTTTTCCAGAATGCGCAGTAGTTGCACAAAATAGGCTCTTCACCCCGCATGAGCGGGATACGGGCGATAGGGGTTCCTGCCGGTGCGGATTGTCCGGTTCCTTCCACGGGGAGAAATCCCTTGCGTCCGATCACCATCAGCCGGGCTTCCTCCAGATTTTCCGCATACAGGAACTCACCCTGAAACCCGACTACATCATGATAGTATTCCTGCTCTGTTTCCCGTTGCGATTCTGATGTGACCAGAATACAGGGAAAATTTTTTAATTCTTGGGGTGTGAGCTTTTCCATCCGTGCGAGGGGGCTGTGTGAGGAGACCTCAATATAGCTGTGGCAGGTCGTCAGAATAAGATTGATGTATTCATCAGAAAACGCCCGGCGCTGGTCGTTGAGTACCAGGTCGGCTTTTCCGGTACGCAGCAGATCATACAGCTCTTCGTGGTTCCCGTAAACGACGGACACCTCCACGTCCGGGTGCTTTTCGGGAAACAGCTCCAGTGCCCGGTGAAATTCCGCGCCGGTGTAGCAGCGGAGATAGCCGATTTTTAGAAGGGCCTGATCTCCTTTGGCGATCTTGGCGGCTTCACCGCATATCCGCTCATAATCTGCCGTCAGGATCAGACTTTTCTGATAAAAATAGTCTCCTGCGGGAGTCAGGCTGAAGCTGCGGTTTTTGCGCTCCAGAAGCTTGAAGCCCAATTCCCGCTCCAGCGCCTGAACCTGTTGAGAGATGGCAGACTGTGAGATGAAGTTTTCCTCTGCGGCTTCAGAAAAGCTGTTCAGCCGGACAACGGACTGAAAGTATTTGAGCTGTTTCAGCATGGCGATCCTCCCGCATTTTTCAGCCCAGTGCGACATCCAGCATCATCATAATGCTGAAGCCCACAGCAAAAAACAAAGTGCCCACATTGGAATGCCGGCCCTGCGACATCTCGGGGATCAGTTCCTCTACGACTACATAGAGCATGGCGCCTGCGGCAAAGCTCAGCAGGTATGGAAGTGCAGGGACAATAAACTGTGCGGCAAGAATAGTCAATACTGCACCAATGGGCTCAACAACGCCGGAGAGGACGCCGCCCAGAAAGGCCTTTGATTTTTTTACGCCCTCGGCCCGCAGCGGCAGCGAGATGATCGCGCCCTCGGGAAAGTTCTGGATAGCAATACCCAGAGACAGGGCCAGCGCGCCGGCACCGGTGATCTGCGCATTGCCGGAAAGATACCCCGCGTAGACAACACCCACAGCCATGCCCTCCGGAATGTTATGCAGGGTCACGGCCAGCACCATCATCGTCGTGCGCCGGAGCTGACTTTTCGGTCCCTCCGCCTGTCCGCTCTGCTGATGGAGATGCGGGACAACATGGTCGAGGGTCAGCAAAAAGAGAATACCGATCCAGAAACCGATAACAGCCGGAAGAAAAGACAGTTTGCCCATCTTATCCGACTGCTCGATAGCAGGAATGAGCAGGCTCCACACAGAGGCGGCGACCATAACGCCGGCGGCAAAGCCGGTCAAAGCGCGCTGAACGGTGTCATTCAGTGTCTTTTTCAGAAAAAACACGCATGCGGCGCCCAGCGATGTACCCAGAAACGGGATCAGAATACCATAAAAAGCTTCCATATGATTACACCTTGTTGGATTTATAGGATATGGCGGCATAAAAACCGATTGAAAGTTGCAGAGATACGCCGAGCCGGAGAGGGGCGTTCGCCCTCTTTCTACCGGAGCGATCGCGATTTGTATCCCCTCAGTGCTTTCCTTGGCTTCAAGGGGAGCCTTAGATATAGCATCCGCTGCTGCCTGAAGTATAGCAAGCAGAGGAGAAAAAGTCAAACAGGCGGTGCCTGCGGCGGCAAAATATGATATAATTTTGCTTGAGCGGAACGGAGTCTGCTTATGCGGATCAGCTCTCTTCAATGATACCGCATGAACGAATGGAGGAGTGAAAGAGTTATGAAATGTCTATATTGCGGGAAAGAGATGACATTAGGTTATATCCAATGCAGAGACGGCGTGTATTGGACTTTAAAAAAGCAGCTTATTGCATCACTCTCCTCTCTGGGAAAGGAAAGTACCCCGCTTGCAAACGGTGCTGCCGATAATTCAAGTGCAGTATTTGCATTTAAGTGTGGAGCCTGCAAGAAAATTATTATAGACTATCAGTAATCAAGAGGGCGGCAGCACAAAATGCTGCCGCCCTCTGTCCCCGGTTACAGGTGATCTATTTCTGTGTCTGCCAATTATAAAGCGCAGAAGTGATCCGGCGGTCAATATTCATCCGGGCAGACCGGCATTCCTTCGGGTACTGCCTGGAGGCCCGGAAGGCCAGACGCATAAAGAGCCCGGAGCCGACCGGAAGCATGATTTTCAGCATACCTTCCGGGAAAACAAAGTGTGTGCCATGGGCATAGACAGCGGCTTCCGCCTCGCAGCTGTGCTTTTTTTCGGCAAGCCGCTTTTCCATGCGGCGAATATATTTTGCTGTGTCCCAAAGAACATCGTCCTCTGCACCGATGAGCAGGAGCTTTCCGCGGATGTTTTCGATCCGGATAAACTCCTCTTCGGTAATGGGATGCGCATTTTCGGACAGATCGAACAGCTTGCGGGAGCTGAGTATATCGCCGGTGCGCTTGCTCTCCGCCGCTATGAGCTGCCAGTATTGTGGGTGCCGGAGGCAGAAGGGCATATACGGGAGCGGCTGCCCGCGATAAGTAAAGAGAGATTCACCCTCCACCGGCCACTCCTTGCAGCCGTCGCGTTTGCCCTGTATGAATCCCTGCCAGACAAAGTCGCTGGGGGTGAGAGCAATGGTCAGCGTGATGCCGGGGAAGTACGATGCGGCCGTCAGAGCCAGTGTACCTGTTGTGGAAGCGCCGACAATGCCGATTTGAGAATTCCCGTGGGCATTCAGCCAGCGCATTGCGGTTGCGATCCTCTCCAGCGGATAATTGTGGTAGCTGTAATTCTTCTTTCCCGGAGACATGGTCAGCACGTTTACACCGCGCTTCAAGAGCCATTTTACCGCGGAACGGGCCATGTGATCCTCCGGATCGTCACCCAGCATGGCGATAATGGCGTGGCAGCTGCCTGTACATGGCCAATATGCGCCGTAAAAACCATCCCGATCCGTATCAAAGTGAAGGTGCTTCATTATTTATCGCTCTCCCTTATTTGTTTCTCCGATATCCGGTCTCATCCTGATATTCAGGATGGGCGGACAGGCAGGGATCCTGGTCTCCGCAGATGGTGTAGTCGCACTTGCAGCCGTTGGCACAGGTGGTCCTGCGTATCAGCCGGGCGTGGATCAGCTCCATTGCGGTAAAATCAGGATTGCACAGCGCAGGCATGACCTCCAGCAGGCCGTGCTTTTTTGCAAATTCAGCGGTTGGACATGTGGTAAACTCATAATATATAGGTTTATCTGCCTCAAACGGAGCGATATTCATCTGAAAATCACCCCATTTGTCGCACTGCTTTTTTGCCCTGAGAAAGGTGCGATACATGAGCTTTTTGAAAAAGGGCTTGTTGCAGTTGACAAAAGACAGTTTCCGGAAAGCCGGGAGAAACAGTTCACCCTCCATTTGTTCGATTTCTTTGAGGCTGGTGACACTTTTGCAGACGGCATAGTAGGCCATCAGTGCAATACAGTCGTAATTTCCGCCGGTGCCGTTATGGAAATTCTTTTTTTCGCCCAGATCCGTGCGCCAGTCAGAGAGAAAATCCGCATATTGCAGCTGCACCTGTGTCCAGACTGACTGCCGCTCTTCAGGCGGATAATGCAGTGCGATTTTGCTGCAGATCTGCTTTTTGTAGGCCCGGGAGTACAGCACATGGCAGCTGCGGTCGAATTGCAGCTGGCAGTCTTTCATTTGCGTCCCTCCTGTTTGGTCCGGCCGCGGGTGAGGGCAAGTTAGGTATATCTAACTCGAAGATGATAAAAAAGCCGCGGCGCGGCGTATTTGAATCTGCCCATATTGTATTCCAGATGGCGGCGGTTTTCAATAGTAAAATTTTGCTATGGACCAAATACGCCATGGCTTCCGAAGAAGCCATGGCGTATACAGCATTCAGAGCTCTGTACCG
>CAKTGW010000099.1 GCA_934561725.1 uncultured Oscillospiraceae bacterium | reverse complement strand
GAGCTGACCAGAGCATGGGCTCTGCTGCCGGTTCCGGCTGTGACCAGGGGACTTTCCGCCATAGCGGTGCAGACACTGCCGGCTATGGGACACAGCCAGTACGCCGGTACAAAGCACCCGGCCTATGCACGGGGGCTTCCGGCTGTGCTGGTGCTCCTGGCGTGCGGTTCAACGCTGCTTCTGGGAGAGCGGGCATGGCTGTGCACGCTCTGTGCGTTTTTAGGCTGGAGCGCGGCCTGCCTGCGGGGGTTCCGACAGATGGAGGGAATGTCCGGCGATATATCCGGCTATGCCATTACAGTTGGGGAAGCCTGTGCTGTTTGGGCATTTGCGTTTTTATAAGAAGGAGCAGACTGATGATTGTACACTTGATTCGTCATGGCGATACAGAGGCTACGGAGCGGCGGTTGTATTATGGAAGCACGGATATTCCGGTCAGCCCCAAAGGATATGAACGGCTGGAGCAGCTGCGCGCCATGGGCGGCTATCCCGCGGCGGATGGACTGCGGATCTATACCTCCGGTATGCTGCGCACAGAGCAGACGCTGGCGGCGCTTTATGGTCCGGCGGAGCACACGGCGCTTCCAGAATTCAGAGAAATGAATTTCGGTGAATTTGAGATGCGCGGCTATGAAGAGCTAAAAGAAATGCCGGAGTTTGTCGCCTGGTGCAGCGGAGATAATAATGCCAATCTCTGTCCCGGCGGCGAGAGCGGCGAGATCTTTGAGCGGCGCGTCCGGAAGCAGTTCGATCAGCTGCTGGAGCGGGGGGAGGATTGCCTTCTGGTGGTGCATGGCGGTGTGATCTCCTGCATTCTTGAGCGCTTTTTTCCGGACGAGCATAAAAACCGCTATGATTGGCAGCCGGAGCCCGGGAAGGGCTATACGCTGGACTTTTCCGGTACGGAGATCAGCAGAAGGGACCTGCCGGAGCCGCCATGCTGGGCCGGAAAAAACTATGCCTTTTTCCAGAACCGCAGCTGCGAGTTTTTTCCCTGTCATGAAACGTCCCGGACAGAGGACTTTAACTGCATGTTCTGCTACTGTCCGCTCTATGCATTGGGCGAGGACTGCGGCGGTAACTTCGTATATTTGAGCAACGGGCGGAAGGATTGCTCCAACTGTCTGATCCCTCACATGCGGGAAAATTACGGGCGCATCCTGGACCGTTATCCGCAGCTTTGCCGGTTGGCTGCCAGAAAAGCTGAATAATTCACAAAAATCAATTTCGAAGTTCTTTACAAACTGTATGGACTGTGATATGATGATGCCGTGAATATTGAAAAGCGTCGCTCATTCATTCATGGAATCGGGTGAAATTCCCGGCGAGTCGGTCACTGTGAAGCTCTTATATAATAAGGGATAAGTCAGATACATGAGAGCGATGCGCTGCTCCTGCCTAGACTGGGAAGCGGATCCATAGATCGTCCGCGTACCTGTGCCGGTATGCGGGCTTTGCTTTTAGCAGCAAAGATATTTCACATTGTCTGCCTGTCCGGAAAAAACAGAACTGCCCCTTCTGTCCGGCATCGCGGCGGACCATCCTCCTATAGCGGCGTCATACTTGTGCCAAAACAGGACTTGCCCTCCTGATCGATGATGCTGCTGTTCTTTTCCCTTGAAAATCCCCCGTCTGTGCCGGACGGGGGATTTCACTTTTTTGGAAACCCAAAATCCCCTCGACTTTTGCGGCGGGCAGGGGTACAATCGGGGTAAACTGAGCAGGAGGTGAAGCAGATGCGGCAAAATGGGGCTGTACGGTTCGTGCGGGATCTGGCGGAGATCTATTTTGATAAGCATGTTTCGCGGTCGGCTGCGGAGCTGTCTTATTTTCTGACTTTGTCGATTTTTCCCACTTTAATTTGTCTTTATGCAATACTTGGCAAATTTATTCCCACATATGATGCGATAGAGAAGATTTTTCAGGGCGTGATCCCCACAGAAACACTCGACGCTATTGCGGAATACCTGATTTATATCAGCGGGAATACCAGCGGACAGATGTTGGCCGGCGGCCTGCTCCTGATGGCCAGTACCTCAGCTGCGGCCTTTCGTGCGCTGCACAATATTATGGCGGATATCATGGGTGCGCCGCGGTACAAGGGGATCTGGCCCGTAGCGGCAAGCTTTCTGTTTTCGCTGGTGTTTCTGGCGGTCATGTATTTTGCGGCTATTGTGATCATTACGGGCGAGTGGTTTTTAAATATGCTGGCAGAGTATGTGCCTGTACCCTGGGATTGGAGCTGGCTGCGGTTTGTGTTGCTGTTTGCTGTGCTGCTTATGCTGATGCTGGGCGTTTACCGCCTGACATCACCGCCGGAGAACCGAAACCTGATCCCCGGTGCTGTTCTGGCCGCCGGGGCTATGGTCGCCGTCGGCATGGCCTTCAGCGAAATGGTGAGTATTTCCGTGCGCTATTCTCTGATTTATGGGTCGTTGGCGTCTGTTATCATTCTGATGCTTTGGCTTTATTTTTTCGGAAATATCCTGATACTTGGGAATGCCGTAAATTTCCTGTTGAACCGCCGCCACTGATCTCTCAAAAATTGTCGAAAATTCGCGTGCATTTTTCCGGTTGCCGTGATATGATAGCGGAAGTCCTTTTGTTATGGAGAGAAGCTGCTATGCTGGAGATCGTGGATATCTGCAAAGCCTTTGGCGGAAATGCTGTTTTGTGCGGTGCCGGCCTGGTGCTGCGGCCCGGGGAATGCCTGGGACTGGCAGGGCGCAACGGCTGCGGAAAATCAACACTGATGCGCATTGCCGCACAGATCATGCGTCCGGACTCCGGCAGGATCCTTCTGGACGGCAAAAATGTGCTGGGCGACAGGCAATTTCTGCGGAAGAGACTGGGATATGTACCGCAGGAGGATGCACTCTGCGATTTTTTGACGGCTGGGCAGCAGCTGCGGCTGTGGCGCAGCGCCGTAAATGCGGCGGATGAAGAGACAGCGGAGCTCTTGGAGCTGGACCGGCTGGCGGATAAGCCTGTGAGCCGGATGTCCGGCGGAGAGCGCAAGCGGCTGAGCATTGCCATGGCATTGCAGAGCAGGCCGGACTATCTGCTTATGGACGAAGCCTTTTCTGCGCTGGATGCCGTATATCGGGAGAGAATGAGTCAGTGGATCTCTGACAACTGCTACCGGGGCATGTCTGTGCTCTGGTGCAGCCATAACGCTGATGAACTGGAGCGGCTGTGCGCCCATGTGTGTGCGCTGGAAGAGGGACAGATCAGGCGGATACGTTGAATTTACCCTTCGTTTACCCATGGTACCGGAGGATAAAATATAAATAATGGAGGAGAACAGATGAACAGAAACAGACGTTTCAGTGCCATACTTGCACTGGTGCTGATTGTGGCGATGCTGGCTTCCTTTGCCGGCTGCGGCAAGGTGGACCCCAAAAAAGAGGTCCGTTCGGCGGCAATCGCGGCTATGGCGGATCTGGCTAAGGTACATGATCAGTTCAACTATGAGCAGATCAATAAAATGACTTTGTCGGAGGCCTGCCACCAGGATATGGAGCTCTATCTGAAAGAGGCAAATGTGGGCGAGGATCTGAGCGCCTTTTATGGCACCGGACTGACCTTCAATGCGGAGAGCAACATTCCCGACCGCAAAATGGCTGTGGATATGGGCCTGCGTCTGGCCGACTACACGGCTTTGACCATGAACATGTACTATGTGGACAGCGGCATGTATTTTGCCTGCAAGGAGCTGCTGGGCGATCATCTGCTGGGTGTAAATACAGAGACGCTTGCTGAGGATATGCCCGGCGCCGGCCTGGACGAGAGCTTTAACTTCAACATATTTGATATTATTGACGAGCATGTCAGCGAGGACGGCAGCTTTGAGCTCTCCGCCTCGACGATGAAGGCGCTGCTGGATGCCTACAATACGCTGGCTGATGCTTCCGCATGGGGGACTGCCGATGACAAGGAGATCACTGCCGGCAGCGAGAGCGGCAAGTGCACGGTTTACACGGTGACGATCCCCGCTGAGGCAGGTGTGGACTTTATTGTTAGTGTGGCCCGTGCTCTGGCGAGCGACGACTATGTTTCCATACTGCTCCAGAGTGCTCTTGCAGCCGAGATGGGCGGGGATGAGGACTATGATGCATACATAGACGAGTTGATGACCGAGCTGGAGACCAATCTCCGCGAGGCACTGACCGAGGATCTGACCGTTGAGTTCTATGTAAAGGATAAGCTCCTGCGCGGCTTTGCCTTTACTCTGAACGTGGAGGATTCTTCCGCGGACATTGCCGTTCAGCTGGGTATGGGCAAAAATCTTGCCGATTATATGGGCGTTTCCGTTGACTTCGGAGAGGGCAGAAAGGCAGAGCTGGTGTCTGCCGGCAGCCATGTTCTGGCAGACGGCGCATTCAAGGATACTACCGTATTCGCCCTGTCAGAGGATGGAGAAGAGTTTGTGTCTGTGAAGGCCGACACGGATTATGATACCAAATCCGGCGATTACACAGTTGAGGTTTATGCAGAGGCTGACGGCGAGGGCGTGGAGCTGAGCGCGGCCGGAAATCTGAAGATCGACGGCAAGACTCTGAATATGAGCTTTGACACAATCACATTGGACGTGATGGGCATGAACATCACCCTGGCGGGCAGCTATAATGTCAGCGAGGGCAGCGGTGTGGAGATCGACACTTCTGATGCGGAAATGCTGCCGTCGATGAGTGAAGATGAGCTCAACGCGATCGGTGACGAGGTTGCTCAGAACGGCTATATGCTCCTCATGAATCTCATGAGTCAGGTGCCGGATATTATGAATCTGTTTATGTGATCAAACTGCGATGAGGTTTATTATTCGTCTTGTACAGGTAAACCTTCTGCATCTGAGACGGCGGCTATTCCTGCTGGGGGTGATAGCCGCCGCCTTTGTCATGCTCTCTATTCCTCTGGGAGAAGGAATGCAGACTCTGTTGTCCCGGGAAGATCACAGCGGTATAACCATTGCTGTGGCCGGAAAGAATGGCGAGGGGGAAAAGCTGGCATCCTTTGCCGGAAATCTCCCGGATATTGCATCATACTGCCGGTTTTTGGCAGCGGAGGAGAGCGTGGCTTTGGATCTGCTTGCCCAGGGGCGCGTAACGGCGGTACTGGTACTGCCGGACCACTTTGTGGACAGCATCCTCACAGGCCGGA
>CAKTGW010000098.1 GCA_934561725.1 uncultured Oscillospiraceae bacterium | reverse complement strand
GGTGCACTGCCGCATATGACGGCACTGTTGTCTGTGATCTCGGGCGGAGTAAAATCCGCTCCCATATGCTGCAGATCTGTAAGCAGCCGCCCCACGCAGCTCTGCGGAAGCTCGATACGGAAATCATACCAGGGTTCCAGCAGAACACTTTTGGCCTGCATCAGTCCCTGACGCAGCGCGCGATAGGTCGCCTGACGGAAATCTCCGCCCTCTGTGTGCTTTTCATGTGCACGCCCGGACAGCAGAGTGATCTTCATATCCGTCAGCGGAGAGCCGGTCAGCACGCCGACATGCTGCTTTTCGGTCAAATGCATCAGGATCAAGCGCTGCCAATTGCGGTCCAGCACATCTTCAGGGCAGGCAGACGCCACACGCAGGCCACTGCCCGGCTCTGCCGTTTCAAGCAGAAGATGCACTTCCGCATAATGTCGGAGCGGCTCATAATGTCCTACACCCTCTACTGGTCCGGCGATAGTCTCTCTATAAAGAATACTTCCCTTATCAAACTCAACATCCAGGCCAAAACGCTCCAGCAGGAGCTGGTGCAGGATCTCAAGCTGGATCTGTCCCATGAGCCGGACGCGAAGCTCCTGCATACGCTCATTCCAGTCCACGTGCAGCTGCGGCTCTTCCTCCTCCAGAAGCCGCAGCTGAGAAAGCGCTCTGTGCACATCGCAGCCCTCCGGCAGGAGCAGTCTATAGGTCAAAACCGGTTCCAGCTCCGGTGGTACGCTTCCTGTCTGTTCTCCCAGCCCCTGACCCGGCACAGTACGGCTCAGCCCTGTCACCGCCGCTATATCGCCCGGATAAATCGCATCCACTGTTTTGTACCTTGCTCCGGAATAGACCCGGAGCTGTGTGACCTTTTCTTCTATGCCTCCATAACGCACTGTATCCCGTACATGCAGGGCGCCGCCCGTAAGCTTTAAATGCGTCAAACGCACCCCCTGCTCATCCCGGGATATCTTAAATACTCTGGCCCCAAAAGAGTTGCCCTCCGGAACTGACGGCGCAAAACACAGCAAGGCCTTCAGAAGCTCTTCCACGCCCTCCAGTTTCAACGCCGCACCAAAAAAGCATGGAAATACCTGGCGCTTTCGAACTGCCTGTACAACAGCTGTCTCAGTCAACTTCCCGTTTTTCAGCCACTCATCCAGCAAAAACTCATCGCACAGAGCCAGCGCCTCTTCATTTGGCTCCGAAAAATCAACAAAGCCCTCACCCAGCTGTGCCGACAGCTCTGCCATGAGCTTCTCTTTTCCGACTCCGGGCAAGTCCATCTTATTAACGAACACAAGCGTAGGGATCTTATGACGATGCAGAAGTCTCCATACGGTGTGGGTGTGGCTCTGCACTCCTGATGCGGCGCTGACCACCAGGATCGCACAGTCCAGTACATCCAGTGTACGCTCCATCTCCGGAGAGAAATCCACATGTCCCGGCGTATCCAGAAGCGTAGCTTGCATATCCGGCAGATTCAAAACGGCCTGTTTGGAAAAAATCGTGATCCCCCGCTGACGCTCCAGAGAAAATGTATCTAAATAAGCATCTCCGTGATCCACGCGTCCCAGAGTTCGAATCGCGCCGGAGCAATAGAGCATCGCCTCAGAAAGAGTTGTCTTTCCTGCATCCACGTGGGCTAGAATACCAATTACTGTTCGCTTCATTTCTATTTCCTTCCCTGTCAGTTCATTGGTATTATAGCAGTTTTTACGCGATCTTACAATTTTTCTAAAATTTAAAATCAACAGTGAAAATAAAAAAGCCGTGAACTTATCATTCACGGCTTTTGGCAGCGGATGAAGGATTCGAACCCTCACAAACGGAGTCAGAGTCCGGTGTGCTACCTTTACACTAATCCGCTAAGCGCATATGTTATTATACACGTTTTTAAGCTTTTGTCAACACCTATTTCCCCGAAAAAGGCAATTTTTTCTTTTATCCGCAAATTACAGCACAGTATGTGAATCGGCGCTTGTATTTTCTCCTTGGAAATATTATAATAATCGAGATATTTTGATCAAAGGAGCAAGCTATGAAACGTTTTTTGTCAGCAGCTCTGGCTGTTGTCCTGATTTTTTCTCTGACTGCCGTTTCCTTTGCTGTGGACAGCCGGGAACTGGCAGCAGATACTCTGTATACACTGGATCTGATCCAGGGAACAGAAAGCGGCTATGAATTGGATCGCGCGCCGACCCGGGCGGAAGCACTGGTCTTTGCCCTGCGTCTGGCCGGTCTGCAGGACAACGCAGAGCGCGAAGGCGGGCACTCGCCCTTTGTGGATCTGCCAGTCTGGGCACAGCCCTATATCTGCTACGCCTATGAGCACGAGCTCATAAGCGGCATTGATGATCTGCACTTTGCACCGGATATGACTGTGCGGGATAAGGATTTCTTCACGCTGCTTCTGCGCATTCTGGGCTACTCCGAAGCTTCCGGAGATTTCAGCTGGGTGCTCTCCAGTGCCACTGCCGTGCGGCTGGGCATCGCACAGTCCCTGTACACGGAATTTGAGCGCGGTGACATGTTTGAGTGTGCTCTGGCTGCTCTCAGCTGCCGGCTGAAGGGACAGGACATTACACTGATCGACAAGCTGGTCGCCGGCGGAGATGTAGAGCGGGCCAAAGCCTCCGCCCTTGGTCTGAGCGGTGCCCGTCCTCTGACCGCCCGGGAGATCTCCGAACGCTATACCAATGCAGTTGTCCTGCTTGAGTGCTACACCTCCTCCACCAGTCTGATCAACCGCACGGCTGACAGTTACTCCAGCGGCTTCTTCATCTCTGCCGATGGACTTCTGGTAACGAACTATCACACGATTGATCAGGCTCTCTATGCCGTTGTTACGCTGGACAACGGTGAGCAATACCCTGTAGAGCGTGTTTTGTTCTATGATCCGGATATTGATGCCTCTGTTCTCAAGGTCTCCCAGACACCTATGGACGGCGGCAGTGCTGTTACTTTCCCCTATCTGACCATGCTGAGTACGGACACTGTACATATTGGCGACATCGTCTATGCACTGGGTAATCCCCTTGGATTGCAGAACTCTTTGTCTACAGGTATCATCAGCAACAATCAGCGCGAAACCTCTTCCTTTGCCCTGCCCATGCTGCAGAATACGGCATCCATCTCAAAGGGAAGCTCCGGCGGTGCACTGTTCAATGAATACGGCTACGTGATCGGCATTACCTCCGGTTATTTTTCCTACGGTCAGGACATGTATCTTGCCGTCCCCATTGATGCTGTATTGAACGCAGATCTGACTGTAAAGGGCATGACGCTCCCTGAGCTGACCCGTCTGATGAAGGAGCAGTCTGCGGAAAAATCCGCCTGAGCGCAAAACCGGCAAAACAAAAGCGAGTGAGAATATTCTCACCCGCTTTTTGTTTTCTGTTAATTCTTATGGCTCATTCCTACAAGATGCTCACCGATCGTGTAAACATCGCCGGCACCTACAGTCAAAATCAGATCGCCGGGGGATGCCGTCCAGCGCAAACTCTTTTCCAGCTCCTCAAATGTTGGAAAATACATGGAATTGGGGATCTCCTTTGCCAGATCCGCAGAGGAAATGCCCAGTGTGTTCTGCTCCCGCGCAGCATAGATCTCCGCCAGATAGGTCAGATCCGGCCGGCGCAGCTGCTCCACAAAGTCATCAAAAAGTGCATTGGTGCGCGTGTAGGTATGGGGCTGAAACACGGTGATGATCCGCTTATAGCCCAGAGGCTCAACAGCGTCAAACAGAGCTTTGAGTTCACCGGGATGATGTGCATAGTCGTCATATACATCTGCGCCATTGAATTTTCCCTTAAATTCAAACCGGCGCTCAGCCCCGGTGAAGCCGGCTAGTCCATATTTGATCGCGTTAGGAGAAATATCCACGCAAATCGCAGCCGCAGTCGCAGCCAGCGCATTTTTCACATTGTGCAGACCCGGCACCCGCAGACTGATGTGCTGGAAAAATGTGCCCTTATAATAGACGTCAAATTCTGACTGTGCGCCGCGGCTCACAACATTCATAGCGTATACATCCGCCTGATCAGTCATACCAAAGGTCACCACATCGCGCTCGATCCCCGCAATTGCATCCATGGTATTCTTGTCCTCGCAGTTGGCCACGATATGGCCGTTTTCCGGCACCAGCTCTGCAAATCGTCTGAAAGAAGCCTTAATATCCTCAATACCCTTGAAAAAGTCCAGATGGTCTGCCTCTATATTGAGGATGACAGCCACTGTTGGCGAAAAGCTCAGGAAGGAATTATAGTATTCACACGCTTCCATGATGATCGTGTCGCCGTTTCCTACGCGATGTCCTGCCTTCAGAAGAGGCAGCGTACCGCCGATCATCACGGTCGGGTCACGCTCCGCCGCCATTAGGATATGCGTGGTCATTGATGTCGTGGTCGTTTTTCCGTGCGTACCGGCTATGCAGACAGCATTGGAATAGTCCTTCATGATCGTTCCCCAAGCCTGGGTACGCTCAAAAACAGGGATACCCATGCGATGTGCGGCAACAATTTCCGCATTTTCATCATGGACTGCTGCCGTCCGGACAATAAAGTCTGTATCCTCATCAATATTATCTGCACTGTGGCCAATATCGATTTCAATACCTTTTTTGCGCAGCGCCTCTACCTTTTCACTGTCCCGCATGTCAGAGCCGCGGATGATAAGCCCCATTCCGGACAGCACCTCCGCCAGCGGAGACATGGATACACCACCGATGCCGATGAGATGTCCCTTTTTGCCCGGCTGCATATAATCAGAAAAAGAAGCCATATGAATTTTACTCCCTTGATTTAAATCTGGATAAATGATTGTAATTCTCATGTTCGTATATTATAATGCTCTTATCGCAATTTGACAATAGCGTTATTTCCCCGAAAGGAGACGAATTATGCGAGTTTTGATCCTGAGTGTCACTGCCGGCTATGGGCACATATCTACCGCCAAGGCTGTGGCCGAAGAATTTGCCGTGCGCGGTGTTGATGTTTCCGTTGAGGATCTCTATCATCAAATCAGCCGCATCACCTATGATATCATTGACAAGGGATACCTTTTTTCAATCAAACAT
The DNA here is from genome assembly GCA_934561725.1 of uncultured Oscillospiraceae bacterium. Classification (GTDB taxonomy): domain Bacteria; phylum Bacillota; class Clostridia; order Oscillospirales; family Oscillospiraceae; genus Heteroscillospira. The sequence continues at coordinate 96 of CAKTGW010000098.1, read as the reverse complement.
TTTCAGTCCGGCTTCAAGCATGCCTATGAGCAGATGGAAAACAGTGAGACAACACGAAAGCTGGCTTCCTTTTTCACCTCCAATAAGGTGATCGCC
>CAKTGW010000097.1 GCA_934561725.1 uncultured Oscillospiraceae bacterium | reverse complement strand
GGCGGGTATCCAGACCGGCCCAGCGGGTGATCAGCGGGATGAAGAGCATACCGCCTCCGCCGCCGAAAAAGCCGTTTATGATTCCGGCCAGAGCGCCGCACAGGGCGTATTTCCATTTATCGCTCATACCGGTACCTCCGGATCCGCGCGGGCAGCTCCAGCTGCTTGCACAGCAGGGCGAGCATGGGAAACAGGATCATTCCCCACACGCCGGCGGCACACCAGCCAATATAAATGAACATCAGGGTGAGCAGGGGCGGGAGCCCCAGCTGGTCGCCCAAAAGCTTGGCTTGGATGCAGTTGCGCACCAGTGTGATCACGCCCCAGAGGATCAGCATGCCCAGCATGACGGGGGCGTCTCCGATCAATAGTGCGTACAGGGCCCAGGGCAGGAGAACCGCTCCGGCACCGAGAATGGGCAGCGCATCCAGAAAAGCGATCGCTGCGCTGAGCACCAGAGCTCCGCGGATATTCAGCAGGACAAGACCAAGCAGAAGCTCAAAGAAAGTGATCACCATCAGGATCAGCTGCGCGCGTATATAGCGGCCCAAAGTAAAACGCATATTGCTGTTCAGCAGCAGGCGCCGTCTTTGCCAGACCTCGGGCAGATGCGTATCCAGATAGACCTGCAGCTGGGGGAAGGCTGCGGAGATGAAATAGACGCCAATGCCGCAGGTGACGGTAAAGAGCAGAATACTGGGCATTCGGGCGGCAGTCATGGAGAGAAAGTCCAATAGCCGGGCGCTGAGCTTGGCCGGAATCTCCGCAAAGGAGGCAGTCAGTCCGGTGATTGCCTGATCCAGCCAGCTTGTCAGCTCCGGCGGTACGGCGGAGAGATAATGCCCTGTCTGTGTGCGCAGTGACCGCAGAAGTGCGGCCGCACCGGCCAGAATATCCGGCAGCTCCCGGGAGAAGGTACCCAGCTCCTGGATCCCGCGGCTCAGCAGCGCCGCCAGCCCGACGATCAGCGCCGTCAGCAGAGCCAGCGTACAGACTCCGGCGGCAAATTCACGCTTCCAACCCCGGCGGCACAAAAATTTTACGGCAGGCTCCAGCAGCCGGGCAAGAAGAAAAGCGGCAATAAAGGGTGCAAACCATGGCAGAAGAAAATGCATCGTCAGCCAGAGGAGAAGGGCTGATGCCAGCGCCAGCGCGCCGAATGTAAGGATTTCCACAGGCTTTATATACAAGAAATACACCTCCCTGCTTTTTTAAATTTAGCAGAAAAAATAGTTGCAGAATATGCTGTGCTGTGATAGGATGTATTATATCACACAGAGACAAATGACCGCATGTGGAGAACATATTATGGCTGATAATAAAGTAGTAAAGTATTATTTGGTAGAGCGGGATATGCTTCCGGAGATATTCATCAAGGTGACGGAGGCCCGCGCTCTGCTGGAGACGGGCGAGTGCACTACAGTGGCAGAGGCTGTACACCGGGTAGGCATCAGCCGCAGCGCATTTTATAAGTATAAGGATTCCATTGCACCGTTTACGGATATGAAGCACGGGCAGATCATCACCTTTCACATGATGCTGCGGGATAAGATGGGCGTACTGTCTGCTCTTCTGGCTATTTTTGCCGATTCCGGTGCAAATATTCTCACGATCAACCAGAGTATACCCATAAATTCCACTGCCGCAGTCACGATCACAGCGGAAACGGCCGGAATGGAAATGGGCCTGGAAGAGCTGAAGAATAATATAGAGAGTGTAGACGGGGTTATCAAGGCCGAGATTCTGGCCGGATAAGTCCGGGATAAGGAGAAATTATGATAAAAGTAGCTGTTTTGGGATTCGGAACCGTTGGCAGCGGCGTGGTAGAGGTCATGGCAGAAAATGCCGTGAGTATTGCCCACAATGCAGCCGAGGAACTGTCCGTAAAATACATTCTGGCCCGCCGGGATTATCCGGATAGCCCCTTCCGGGATCTGGTCATCCATGATTTTGAGAAGATCGAGCAGGACCCCGAGGTCCGCATCGTGGTGGAGGTCATCGGTGGCGTGGGCGCGGCCTATGATTACACCCGCCGCTGCCTGCTGGCCGGCAAGAGCGTAGTCACTGCAAATAAGGAATTGGTGGCCACCCATGGCCATGAGCTGATCGCCATTGCGCGGGAAAAGAACGTCAACTATCTGTTTGAGGCCAGCGTGGGCGGCGGTATTCCCATTATCCGCCCCATTACCCAGTGCCTTGCAGCGAATGAGATCGATGAGATCTATGGCATTCTGAACGGCACAACCAATTATATTCTCACTCAGATGATTCAATGCGGTACCAGCTTTGATACGGCTCTGAAGGAGGCGCAGGAGGCCGGATATGCCGAGGCTGATCCGACCGCTGATGTGGAGGGAATCGATGCCTGCCGCAAGATCTGTATCCTCTCTGACCTGTGCTTTGGCCGCCATGTGGATCCTGCCCAGGTCAAGACCCGGGGCATTACCAAGGTGCAGCTGGCCGATGTGGCCTATGCCCGCGCACTGGGCTACAAGATCAAGCTGCTGGGACGTGCCCTGCGCACCGGCGAGGATACGATCACGGCGTATGTTGCGCCCCATCTGATTCGCAATTCCAGCCTGCTGAGCAATGTGGACGGCGTGATGAACGGCATTGTGGTGCACGGAAACGCTATTGGCGAGGCTATGTTCTATGGCGCAGGCGCAGGAAAACGGCCTACGGCCAGCGCAGTTGTGGCCGACGTGATCGACGCGGCCAAGCATTTGCGGGCACGCAAGTTCCTGAACTGGGAGGAAGGACGGCCCGACTATGTTACCAGTGCGGATCTGCTTGAGATGCGCTGGTATGTGCGCGTGCGTGCGTCGCTGTCTGCCATAGGCGCTACGCTGGGCAATGTGCGCTTTGTTACCCGCCGCGGCGCGCCGCTGGACGAGTATGCGTTTGTCACTGAGCCTATGAGCCATATCCATCTGCATGAGAGCCTGAAGGACATGGAGGTCCTGTCGCATTACCGCATTTTGGATTGACCAACTCTGTATCCCGTGGATATAATGTAGCGGGTACAATACAATAAAAATCCAGGCGGCGTATCCGCCGCAAGAACATATCGGAGGAATACCTATGCTGATCGTACAAAAATTCGGCGGCAGCTCCGTAGCCGACGCGGAAAAGATCAACCGTGTGGCCGGAGTGATCGCTGACACCTACCGCGCAGGCAACGATGTGGTCGTGGTTCTCTCTGCACAGGGAGATACGACCGATGATCTGCTGGCCAAAGCCGCGGAAATCAATCCCAATCCGTCCAAGCGTGAGCTTGACATGCTCCTGAGTACGGGAGAGCAGGTCTCCATCTCGCTCATGGCCATGGCTCTGGAGCGTATGGGACTTCCGGCAGTATCCCTTACCGGCTGGCAAGCAGGTATGCATACAGATACGGATTACGGCAATGCCCGGATCCGGGATGTGGCTGTGGAGCGCATCCGCAGTGAGCTGGACCGACGCCGTATTGTGCTGGTGGCCGGATTCCAGGGCATCAACAAATACGATGACATCACCACCCTGGGCCGCGGCGGCTCGGATACCTCGGCTGTGGCCATTGCTGCGGTGCTGAAGGCTGACCGCTGCCAGATCTATACCGACGTGGAGGGCGTTTACACCGCTGACCCGCGCATCGTAAAGGATGCCAAGAAGCTGGATGCCATCACCTATGACGAGATGCTGGAGCTGGCAAGCCTTGGCGCGCAGGTCCTGCACAACCGCTCGGTCATGATGGCGCAGAAATATTCCCTGGAGCTGGAGGTGCTCTCCAGCTATGTGAGAAAGCCCGGTACAATAGTTAAGGAGGTCACGAAGAACGTGGAACGAATGAAAATCAGCGGTATCGCTAAAGATAATGATGTAGTCAGAATTGCAGTTGTTGGCCTGAGTGATGCCCCCGGCACGGCCTTTAAGGTGTTTAAATGCCTGAGTAATGAAAATATCGTTGTGGATATTATCCTGCAGTCCTTTGGCAAAAACAACAGCAACGACATCAGCTTTACCGTTGCCGAGAGCAATCGGGATGCCGCTGTGGCAGCACTGGAGAAGGCAAAGGAATCCATCGGCTTTGATCACATCAATGTGGATCCCCATGTGAGCAAGGTCAGCATTGTGGGTGCGGGTATGGTCACTTCTGCCGGTATTGCAACGACCATGTTTGAGGCCCTGTATGAAGCCAATATCAATATCAAGATGATTTCTACCAGTGAGATCAAGATCTCTGTGCTGGTAGGCGAGGATGATGCGGACAGTGCGGTGCGCGCCATCCACACCAAGTTCTTCCGCCACTGAGAACTATACATGCCAAAGGTCAGGCTCCGGTCCGTTGAATTGGGCCGGAGCCCCTTTTTGGCTGAAATTGGAAAAAATAATTGAAATTCCATGAAAAATACAGTATGATGAGCCTTGCATTCTGCTTGTTGAGAGGAGTTATCTATGCCTGAACTTCTGCGCAGCTGCCTGATCGTCTGCCCATTGGTCTTTCTGGCGGGCTTTGTAGACTCCATTGCCGGCGGAGGCGGGATCATCAGCCTTCCTGCCTATCTGATCGCCGGACTGCCTACGCATCTGGCGGTGGGAACGAATAAGACTGTTTCGGCACTGGGTACCAGCGTATCCGTGTTTAAATATCTGAAGAGCGGAACGGTGATCCTGGATGTGGCGCTTGTAAGCGCCCTGGGCGCCATGATCGGCGCATGGATCGGCTCCAGTCTGGCTCTTCTGCTGCCGGAGCAGAGCCTGAAGATGCTGCTGCTGATCGCTCTGCCCTGCGTGGCGCTGTTTCTGACCTTTAACCGCGGCTTCGGCCTGACGGACGGACAGGAAAAGCCCTATTCCAAAATGAAGCGCCGGCTGCTCAGCCTGTGTATCGGTTTGGGCGTGGGCGCTTATGACGGGCTGATCGGCCCCGGTGCAGGGACCTTCCTGCTGATCGCCTTTACCGCTGTGCTGGGTACAGATCTGCTGGTCAGCTCAGCCTGCGGACGGGTGGCCAATCTTGCGTCAAACCTGACTTCCATGGTGATCTATCTGGCTGCGGGCAAGGTGGTTTATGCGATCGCTCTGCCGGCTGCCGTATTCTGCGGCCTTGGCTATTATGTCGGCTCCTGCTATGCGCTGCGGGGTGGCAGCAAAAATGTCCGCAAGATCATGTTTCTGGTTCTGGCCCTGCTGTTTGTCAAGGTAGGTATGGATCTGGCCGGCATTACATT
>CAKTGW010000096.1 GCA_934561725.1 uncultured Oscillospiraceae bacterium | reverse complement strand
TCTATGGTGATGATCCTGCCGTCCAGCAGCTTGAACTCATAGCAGGATGCATTGATCCAGCGGAATTGCAGGCAGTCAGTATTCATAAATTATCCTTTCTCTCTTGCTCGTTTTTTGGCGCCTTTTGTACTTTTTATAAAACCATATTTTGAATTTATGCGTTGTAAAAAATATCACACATTTTTGCAGCCGCATAGCATTGTCCGTTATTTTGTAATATTTCGGCAACCAGCTATATATTTATTTGTGCAATTTAGCAGCGATTTCCCGTGAGCAACAGGAAAAAGTATCGGAAAAGCACGCCGCAAGGCGGGCGCAGCACCATAGCGTTTGTGAGGACGACAACCCCTCCGGCTCGCAGGCTCGCCACCTCCCCTTGCACAGGGGGAGGCATAAGCAGATAAAACGGCTCCCCTTGAGCTCAAGGGGAGCCATACATTCCGCTTTACATATCATATCTTACCTTTCGATCAGCGAGACCAGTTTGGACCGGTAGAAAATAATGCTTTTTCCCCGTACCGCAAGCAGCTCGTTTTTCCGCATCTCACCCATTACCTTGGTCAGGTGCTCCCGGCTTACGCTGATAAAGTCCGCGGCTTCCTGCTTGGCAATGCTGACGATACTGGGGATCTCCTGTCCGGCGGCCTCCTGCGCCGGTCCGGCCAGCTCCAGAAGCAGGCGGGCAAGCCTCACCTGCGTAGGTTCCAGATACTGATGCAGGATCTGATGGCCTACCGTGCGCGTTTTTTCCGTCTGCATGATCACCAGAGACAAAAGCATCTCCCGGCTCCAGTCCTTCATTCTCTCCACCGGCATGGAGGCGATCACAGAGGGTGTGCGGCAGACAAACGTATGATGTCCCAGATATCCATCCAGAGCAGACATGCCAATAAATGTGCCATTTTCGAGCAGCCCGGTGATTTTTCTCTGACCGGATGCACTGGTAAAGCTGCACTCTATTATTCCATTCACCAGCATATGCAGCGCTTTCATGGGTTCCCCCTGAGGACTGTCCAGCAGTTCTCCCCGGTCGCAGTAGCGTATATCCGCCATTTGCAGAAACTGGCCGATAAATTTTCTGTGGGTGCTCAGCTTATCTCCATGGCGGTAGATGTCCAGAATATCGCTCATCATGCTCCCTCCCCGCTTTTTCCGTAAGGACGATGCTGTGATCCTCAGCCACGCTGATCAGACCCTGTTCAGCATATTTTTTCAAAATATTCGTCACCTGCACACGCGTGGCGCCCACGATCTCCGCGATCGTCTGATGTGTGATCCGCTGCTGGCTCTCTTCGTCCGTATGCTCCAGATCCCGCAAAAGGCAGAGGACCCGCTCCTCCACAGATTGAAAGGCGCGGCTTTGCAGCTGCCGGTTGAACATACGCTCTTTATTCTTCTGTATCCTGGCCAGGGACAAAAGCATCTGTTCATCCCATTGATTGATTTTCTCCGGAAGCATGACCGCCGCCGTCACCGGCGTAAGGCACTGGTAATTCATCGTATGGCGGTTGCCGTCCAGGGCAGAGGCGCCGAAAAACCATCTTCCCCTGTTCAGTGAAAAAATCTTTTTCTGTCCGTTTTCCGAATAGCAGCTGCATTCGATCGTGCCCTCGAGCGCAACGTACAGCCGTTCTATCCGCTCTCCCTGCCGGATCAGCATATGTCCCGCAGGATAGCGGCATATCGTGCTCATGGCCAGAAATTTCTGAACAAAGGTCTCTTCCTCCGCCAGCATGTTCCCCGCAGCAAAGGTATACTCATACATTCTTTTTCAGCCCCCTGTCGTTCCAACATCGTATCCGCAGCAGTATGGCGGACAGGCTGCCAGTAATATTCAAGTCCATTTTCTCGACAAATCCCGGCGTCTTGATTTACAATACTATACAACGTCAACCAATAAAATTCAAGGCAGGCGCTGGAATACAGGTTCTGAATCCTCATATGTGCCCGCCGGGCGGCTGCAATCACAGCTGTCCGGCGTTTTTTACGTTTAACATGCATTTAACATTGGCTGTATTTCGCATTTTACATTCAAATTTTATCCTTTAATCGTAAGTCAGAAATACAAGAACGAAATTAAAGGAGTAACAAAAATGAAAAAAGCACTTTCTCTTCTGATGAGCGGTGTTCTCTGCCTGGGCCTGCTGGCCGGATGCGGAAACAACACTGCTCCCGAATCCAAGGCACCCGAAACATCAGCACCGGAAACGGCCACAGCCGAGCTGAGCGGCACCGTGAACACCGACGGCTCCACTTCCATGGAAAAGGTCGTCAAGGCTCTTGCCGAAGCCTATATGGGCGAAAACAAAGGCGTGACTGTTAACTACTCCGGCACAGGCTCCGGCTCCGGTATTGCCGCCGTGCTGGCCGGCACCTGCGACATTGGTCTGAGCAGCCGTGAGCTGAAGGACGAAGAGGTCGCTCAGGGCGCTGTAGCCCATGTAGTCGCGCTGGACGGTGTGGCTATCGTGGTCAACCCCGCAAATCCTGTGACCGACCTGACTGTTGAGCAGATCGCAGACATTTTCTCCGGCAAGATCACCAACTGGTCTGAGCTGGGCGGCAGCGACGCTCCCATCGCCGTACTGGGCCGTGAGGCCGGCAGCGGCACAAGAGGCGCCTTTGAAGAGATCGTCGGCGTGACTGACCAGTGTGTTTACACCAACGAATACAGCTCCACCGGTGATGTGATCGGCAACGTGGCCTCCAACCCCAACGCCATCGGCTATGCCTCCCTCTCCGCAGTAAACGACAGTGTCTCCGCTGTGAACGTCGGCGGTGTGGCCTGCACCGAGGACACGGTAAAGGACGGCAGCTACGCCATCCAGCGTCCCTTCGTGATGGTAACAAAAGAGGGCGTGGCCCTGAGCGATGCGGCACAGAGCTTTCTGGATTACGCCATGAGTGATACCGTGGCTGACTACATCGCAGTCGCCGGTGCCGTCGCTCCCTGACCGGAAAACAAACACTGAGCAAAACACGCCCCGGATACGAGGCGTGTTTTGCCGCAAGCGAAGGAGATCCTCATGAAAAACAAATCCGCTGTCAAACCCATGGAATATGCCATGCATCTGGTTTTTCTCATCTGCGGCCTGTTTGCGATCGGCTTTGTGCTGCTGATCACCATTTATCTGATCCTGTCCGGACTGCCCGCCATACGCGAGATCGGGCTTTTCAATTTTCTTTTCGGCCGGGTCTGGGATTCGGCCAACAAGACCGATCCCCGCTTCGGCATTCTGCCCATGATCCTCACCTCGGTCTATGGCACCTGCGGCGCCGTGGTCATCGGCGTGCCCATCGGCTTTCTTATGGCACTGTTTCTGGCCAAGGTCGCGCCGCCCCGGCTGGCCGCCGTCATTCGCCCCGCAGTGGATCTTCTGGCCGGCATTCCCTCTGTGGTCTACGGCCTGGTAGGCATGATCGTGCTGGTCCCCATGATTCGGGTCGCATTTGATCTTCCGGCCGGCGACAGCCTGCTGGCCGCCATCATCGTGCTGACCGTTATGATTCTCCCCTCTATCATCAGCGTCTCGGAAAACGCTCTCCGGGCCGTACCGCGGGAATATGAAGAGGCCAGTCTTGCGCTGGGCGCAACAGAGCTGGAAACCTATTTCCGCGTAAGTGCCCCGGCAGCCAAAAGCGGCATTGCCGCCGCCGTAGTGCTGGGCATTGGCCGGGCTATAGGCGAAGCCATGGCCATTCTGATGGTGGCCGGAAATGTGGCCAACATGCCCTCTCTGTTTTCCAGTGTGCGTTTTCTAACCACCGGCATTGCCGTTGAGATGGCCTATTCCTCCGACGGCAGCCTCCAGCGCAACGCCCTGTATTCCATCGGACTGGTGCTGTTCATCTTTATCATGCTCATCAACGTCCTGCTGGATCTGGTGCTCAAGCACAACAAGGAGAAATAATATGGAAACACAAGGACTTTCTCACCGCCGCCGGCTCTGGAACGGCGTTATGCGCGCGCTGATCCTTCTCAGCGCAGGCCTCACCTGTGCTCTGCTGCTCTTTCTGATCGGCTATATTTTTTACCGTGGGCTCCCCTATGTTACCTGGGAGCTTCTGAGCACCTCAGAAAGTGTCCTGCGCGGGACCGTAGGCATTCTGCCCAGCATTCTGAACACACTATACGTCATCATCGTGACCATTGCGATCACGCTCCCTATTGGCGTAGGCGCCGCCATTTATCTGACGGAGTACGCCCGCAGCCGCCGGCTGGTAGCCGCCATCGAATTCGCCACGGAAACGCTCTCCGGTATTCCCAGTATCATTTATGCAATTGTGGGCGTTATCCTCTTCTGCAATTATCTTGGACTGAAAAAAACACTGATTGCCGGCTCTCTGACCCTGTCTATCATGAATCTGCCCACGATCATCCGCACGACCCAGGAGAGCCTGAAAACCGTTCCGCAGAGCTATCGCGAGGGCGCACTCGGTCTGGGCGCCGGAAAATGGCACTCCATCCGCACGATCGTACTGCCCTGCTCTATCGACGGCATTGTCACCGGATGTATCCTGGCCATCGGCCGCATCGTCGGTGAGTCAGCCGTGCTTATGTATACAGTGGGTCTTTCCACAACCATGCAGGATTTTTCCAGCTGGCAGGGACTCATGAATTCCAGCGGTGCCACGCTGACTGTGGCTCTGTACGTTTTCGCCAAGGAACGCACGGATTTCAAGGTTGCCTTTGCCATCGCCAGCATTCTGCTGCTTCTCACCATGGTCATCAATCTTACGGCCAAATTGGCAGGCCGGAAGCTGAAAAAGAACTGAAGGAGACCGTTATGGACGAAAATACAATTGTTCAGGCAAAGGGGCTCGATCTCTGGTACGGCGAGCACCATGCTCTGAAAAATATCAGCATCGGCATCCCCGAAAAACAGATCACCGCACTGATCGGCCCCTCCGGATGCGGCAAAAGCACCTTTATGAAAACCATCAACCGCATGAACGACCTTGTCCCCGGCGTAAAGATCACCGGCTCGCTCACCTATCGCGGTGAAGAGATCTATGCGCCCGGCCGTGATGTGACACAGCTGAGAAAAAACATCGGCATGGTCTTTCAGAAGCCGAATCCCTTTCCTATGAGCGTATATGACAATGTGGCCTACGGCCCCCGTACGCACGGTATCCGCAGCCGGGTACAGCTGGACGAGATCGTGGAACAGAGCCTGCGCTCCGCTGCGATCTGGGATGAGCTCAAGGACCGTCTGAAGAAAAGCGCACTGGGTCTCTCC
>CAKTGW010000095.1 GCA_934561725.1 uncultured Oscillospiraceae bacterium | reverse complement strand
CTCATGGCCATGAGCAAGGACATCCGCGTTATCCTGATCAAGATCGCCGACCGGCTGCATAATATGCGCACCATGGAATATCAGACGCCGGAAAAGCAGCGCAGCAAGTCCCGTGAGACCATGCAGATCTATGCGCCCATCGCCCACCGACTCGGTATGCAGCGGGTCAAGTGGGAGCTGGAGGACCTCTCTCTGCTTTATCTGGATCCCGTCGGCTACAAGGAGATCACGGACGCTCTGGAGTCCCGCCGTCCGGAGCTGGAAAAATTCATGCACGGCATGGAGGATAAAATCAAGGCCCGGCTGGACGAAAACGGCATTAAGGCCACCATCTACAGCCGGATCAAGCATATCTATAGTATTTACCGCAAGATGTATACGCAGCATCTGGATCTGTCAGAGATCTTCGATCTGTGCGCACTCCGGGTGATCGTGGATGCCATGCCCGACTGCTACAATGTGCTGGGCTATGTGCACGATATGTTCAACCCCGTCCCCGGCCGCTTCAAGGACTACATCTCCACGCCCAAGCCCAACGGCTATCAGAGCATCCACACTACGGTGATCGGCGCGGAAGGCATCCCCTTTGAAGTGCAGATCCGCACCTGGGATATGCACCACACGGCGGAATACGGCGTAGCTGCCCACTGGAAATACAAAAGCGGCTCCAAGGGTGTAAAAAACGGTGACGAGGAAAAATTTGCCTGGGTCCGCCGTCTGCTTGAGACACAGCAGGAATCAGAAGCGCAGGACTTTTTCCACGATCTGAAGGTAGACATGTTTGCCGATGAGGTCTTTGTCTTTTCCCCCAAGGGCGATGTGATCAATCTGCCCGCCGGAGCCACCCCCATCGACTTTGCCTATAATATTCATTCCGCCGTGGGCAACCGCATGGTGGGCGCCAAGATCAACGGCCGCATCGTTCCCATCAACCATGTGCTGCAAAACGGCGACATTGTGGACATCATCACCGCCAAAAACTCCACCGGTCCCAGCCGCGACTGGCTGAACATAGCAAAAAGCGGCACTGCCCGCACTAAAATCAAGCAGTGGTTCAAAAAGGAAAAGCGGGACGAAAATATCATCACCGGCCGTGAAATGTTTGAATCCGAGCTGAAGAAAAACGGCTTTTCTCCCGCCGCTGTGGCCGATGAGGAGCTGCTCCCTCAGATCATCAAAAAGCTCAGCTTTGCCACGATGGATGACATGTACGCCGCCATCGGCTACGGCGGCATCACCTCCACCCGCGTGGTCAACCGCATCCGGGATGAAATGCTCCGCGCTCACAAGCCCCTGCACCGGACGATACTTGACCGTCTCAACGAGCAGGTGGACCGCCGGCAGAAGGTCCAGAAAAACCAGAAGGCCGTCCACGGCGTACTGGTGGAGGGTCTGGATAACTGTTTGATCAAATTTTCACGCTGCTGTACGCCTGTTCCCGGCGATGAGATCGTAGGCTTTATCACCCGCGGCAGCGGCGTATCCGTGCACTGCAAGGATTGTACCAACTTCCTGAGTGCCGCAGAGTCCGGCCGTGAGGACGGACGCTGGATCAACGTCTCCTGGGCCGACGATACTTCAGGAGACAAGTACTTCTGCACCCTGCATATCTCCTCCGCCCAGCGCAACGGCCTGATCATGGATGTTGCCACTGTGCTGAACAGCCTGAATGCACAGGTGCACAGTGTAAATGCCAAGGATCTGCCTGCACAGGGACTTTCTGTTGCAACGGTAACTGTAGAAGTCAAAAACGTGGATGAGGTCCGCACCATTATCAACCGGCTGAACACCATAAAAGGCGTAGTCGAGGTGCTCCGTGCCGGCCATCACACCGGACTGCACAAGCTGCGCGAAGCCGTGAAAGGAGCCGACGACATATGAGAGCTGTTCTCACCCGGGTAACAGAGGCCTCAGTAACGATCGACGGCCAGCTTCAGGGCAAAATCGGCAAGGGCTTTCTCGTCCTGCTGGGCGTCCATGTAAACGACACGGAAAAAGAGGCTGATAAAATTGCCTCAAAAATCTGCACTATGCGCATCTTTGAGGATGAAGCCGGAAAAATGAACATCGGCCCTGCCGATGCCGGTGCCGAGCTTCTGCTTGTCAGTCAGTTTACTCTATATGGTGACTGCCGTTCCCGCCGTCCCGGCTTTACGGAAGCCGCCCGCCCGGACACCGCTATTCCCCTTTATGAACGGGTCATCGCAAAATGCCGCGAGGCCGGATTTCATGTGGAGACCGGCGTCTTTGGCGCCGATATGGCTGTCAGTTCGGTCAATGACGGCCCCATTACTTTAATTTTGGATACAGATAAGCTTTGAACCGCGAAAGGAGAAATCATCTATGCTCATCAAAGACTTTCAGCTCGGGCAGTTGGAGACCAACTGCTATATCGTCACAGACGAGGCAACGCTGGAATGCGCTGTGATCGATCCCGGGGATGAAGCCGGAACCGTACTGAATTATCTGGAGGAAATGAAGCTGAAGTGCCGTTTCATCTTTCTGACTCACGGGCATTATGACCACACCATGGCCGTTGCGGAAATTGCCGAGGAAACCGGTGCCAAGGTCTGTATCAACGAAAAGGATGCCCGCGCAGATGTGGACAACGCCCCCTTCACCTACTGTCCACCGGACGGAAGTATCCTCTATGCAGAGGGTGCCGTGATGCATGTGGGCTCACTTGAGTTCAAGGTCCTGGAAACACCGGGTCACTCTCCCGGCAGCGTTACCCTGCAGTGCGGCAATGTACTGTTCACCGGCGATACGCTTTTCCGCGACTCCTGCGGCCGCACAGATCTCCCCGGCGGCGATATGAACGCACTGATGGCCTCTCTCCGCCGTCTGGCACTGCTGCCCGGCGACTATGAGGTCTATCCCGGGCACATGGATTCCACCACGCTGGAGCATGAGCGCCGCTTTAACTATTATGTTGCCTGCGCGCTGAATCGCTGATTTAGAGAACTCATAAAACAGAAAAACCGGTATGGCCAGCGGCCATACCGGTTTTTTTACATACGGAAACTGCCCCGCAGCTCAAGCTGTAGGGCAGTTCCTGTTATATGGAGATAAAAGGATAAATCAAACGTTCTTGCCGGCAGCCTTCTCAGCGCGGATCTCCTTGGCGGCCTTCCACAGAGAGTTGGCCATGAAGAGCACAGAGAGGGCAATGAACACGGCGGCAACAGGACGCTGGAAGAAGATCATCCAGTCGCCGTGGCTGCCGTACAGAGCCATACGAACCTCACGCTCGAACATGGTTCCGAGCACCAGACCAAGAACGGTAGGTGCAGTGGGGAACTTGGCCTGAGCCATGATATAACCGACCAGACCCAGGAAGATGGTCACACCCACGTCGAACATGTTGTTGCGCAGAGCGAAGGAACCAACCAGAGAGAGGACGACCAGGCAGGCGTTCAGATAGCTGGTAGGCACATCCAGAACGCGGACGAACAGACGCATTGCAAACAGCTGGATGATAACCATGAAGATGGTCGCCAGCAACAGCGTGGTGAACATACCGATAACAACGTCCATATGCTCGGTAAAGAGCAGAGAACCGGGGGTCAGTCCCTGGATCATCAGGCCGCCCAGCAGGACGGAGGTAACAGCATCGCCGGGGATACCCAGAGTCATCATAGGCACCAGAGCGCCGCCGCAGACACCGTTGTTGGAAGCCTCGGAAGCAATGATGCCGTTGTAGTTGCCCTTACCGAAGCTGTCGGGATCCTTGGAGAAGCGCTTGGCCTGGTCATAGGCCATAAAAGCGGCAATGTTTGCACCGGCTGCGGGGATAATACCGATAGCGGTACCAATCAGAGAAGAGCGAATGACGTTGAAGCCGGACTCCTTCCACTCAGAGAGAGGAGGAATAAAGCTCTTCAGGCTGTAGTCAGAGATCTTACGTGCCTCGGCCTTGCTGGCATCCTCAGAAACAGACTCAAGGATCTGGGGGATGGAGTACAGACCGATCATGGCGGGCAGCAGGTTGATGCCGCTCATCAGGTTGACGTTGTGGAAGGTGAAGCGCAGCTCACCCCAGATGGGGTCAACGCCCACAAAGGACATAGCCAGACCGATGCAGCCGGCAACCAAGCCCTTGGCCAAGTTACGGCCGGAAACAGCGGCAATGATGGTCAGGCCGAACAGGGCCAGAGAAGCATACTCAGGTGCGGAGAAGCTGGTGCACAGTGCAGCCAGAGAGGGAGCGGCGATAACCAGAACCAGCCAAGAGAACAGGCTGCCGGCGCCGGAAGCGAAAACGGCCCAGCCCAGAGCTTTGTTCGCCTGTCCTTTTTCAGCCATTGGATGGCCGTCCAAGGTGGTAACAACAGCAGAGGGAGTACCGGGAATATTCAAAAGGATAGCAGAGATTGCACCGCCGGCCATACCACCGACATAGCAGCCAAGCATCATACCGATTGCAGTAACTGCGTCCATGGTGAAGGTCAGGGGGATCAGAAGGGCAATACCCATAGAAGCGGTCAGGCCAGGCAGGCAGCCAAAGACCAGACCCATAAAGGTGCCGATAAATACGAAGAGTATCGTGGTAGGATCAGTGATGGTTTCCAGGATACCGGTAATATAAACTTCCATTTGTTCGGTCTCCTTTCCTTAAATACCACGAATCAGGTTCATCAGAGGATCAGGCAGGCTGACCTTGAAGAACAGACCGAAGATAACATACATAAAAATAGCAGCGCCGATGGAAATAACCACAGTGAGCCACAGGGGGAACTGCTTTTCCTGGCTGTTCTTGCTGCTCTTGACTTTCTGGAGCATCAGGGACTCAATAAACACGAAAAGGACAGTGCTCAGAGTAAAACCGATCACATTCCATGCGAGAGCGTAGACAACAACCAGAATAAAGGTGATCACGCTTTTCTTGGGGACATAGGGAGCTTTTTCGGAATTCTTATCCACAGGGTGCTGCATGAGCCAGCGGATGTTGTCCACCAGCAGGTAGATGCACAGCAGGATAATGCCGATGTAGGCGGCGCGGGGGAATGCCATAGAAGAGAGCTGACCATTCTGACCGGGCATACCAGTGGTCTGCGCCACATAAATCATGTAGCCGGACACAGCGATCAGGAGCAGAATGAAGAACAGCTCGAAGATCTTCTTGTTCCTTTCTTTATAACTACTCATATTTACCTCCATGCGCGGGTGCGCAGTTTGTCTTTCTGATGCCTCCCGCTTATGGGAGGAGGCGTTAAAAATCTTAACAGCCAAAATTGAGTGGGGTCAGGG